>JAURDW010000049.1 GCA_030827745.1 Candidatus Poseidonia sp. | reverse complement strand
GACCCGTCGTAATAGGGTTGAACATGATCCACCATTTCGTCAAGTTGGCTGCGAAGGGTCGGAGCGGTCCCTTCCCAGACGGGGAGTGTACGAAAGCCCCACCCATCTGGAAGCTCGGTGCCGAGTGTGGCGTCAAACAACTCGACCTGCCCGCTGGCTTCAACGCAAGCAGCCGGGCCGTCCACCGCCCCGGTCCCGTACGAGGTGGTCAGTTCGTAAGCGAGCGGAACCACGACCACATCAGGACGGCCCTCGGTCTGAGGCAGGCCGAGGAATTGGCCATCCTCAAACGCCGCTGACATGGTTCGTTGGTGTGAGGAACCCTTCATCATCCTGCCGCTGGATGGCGGGTTCTTCTGTCGCTGGCGGAGTGCCTCATCGAGAGCAGGCTCAAAGCAAGGTCTTCATGAAAAGCGGTGGAACACTTAATATGGGTCGGTGACCAATATAACATAGCAACAGGGACCGAAAGACCGGTCGCTGTCGGGGGAATCACGATGGGAATGACGCTCGCAGAACTCACACGTGCTATTCAACAGCACATCGATGAAAACATGGATACGGAAGTCGCTCAAGGGATGGCAGAGCACGCTCTTGGCTTCTTCGGCTTCTACAACCGAATCATCGATAACGCCCTCGAACCGACCGACCGAAACCTGTTTTACATGTTCCAAGACTACGACCTTCTTACCACGGAGTCCGAAGAGACCACCCTTTGGGACGGCCGGGAATGGCGCATCCACTACTGGAAGTTCAAACCCGACCTTCGCGAACGTGTTGAAGCCTACATGCAGCGAAATCTGCAGGAAGAAGAGATTGACCCGTTCGCCGATATTTATGCCGGGGACGGCGCCAGCATCTGGACGCGGGAAGGCGAAAAGGTCGCCAACCCCAACGCCTTCACGTCCGACTGGTGAATCCCGTTGAATGCAAGCGTTTTTCATTTGCGCTCCGGAGGGCAAACCATGCGAGTGGCCGTCGGTTTGGTTGTTTGCATCGTGCTCGCGTCCGTACCTGCTGCCGCAGCACCAAGCGGGGAAGCACCATCTTCTGCTTGGCCAGGCGACCCCGTGGACAGCCACGTCCACTTGACATGGGCAGCCCTGACGCTCGACGTCAACGATTGGGCTGACGAGCATCCCGACATCGTTGACCTCACCAGTGCCGGTTCCTCAGAACTCGGAAAAACACTGTGGGTCGTACGCTTGTCGGATTGGTCGCTGGAAACCAAACCCAACGGCACGGCGAAGGAAATCGTCTACATTGACGGGGGGCACCACGGAAACGAATATCTCGGGACGGCGTTGGCTTACCTGACGGCAAAATGGTACATCAACGCCTGGAGCGAAGGCGACGAGGAAGCCATCACCGTGTTGCAGAACACCGAACTCCACATCCTCATTATGCTCAACCCGGACGGCAACGACATCGACACCCGCTGGAACGTCAATCAGGTGGACCTGAACCGAAATTACAACCACTACTGGAACACCTGCCCCACCACACAGCCAGGAAGCAGTGCCTTCAGCGAATCGGAAACCGCCTCAAACTCGGCCTACATGAACGAATTCGTCACCGATGCAGACCTCTACGTGACCATGCACACCGGCGTTTGGATCATGCTCTACCCCTGGGGGAAGTGGGCCGACCAACCCCCCGATTGGGAGCTGTTTTGGGGCATTCGAGAGGAAGTTCACGCCACCGTTTCCGACATTCCGATACAAAACGCCAACCAAGGCCTTTACCCCAACTGCGGCACCAGTCGGGATTACGGGTACGGCGTCATGGGGTTCCCCACGTTCACCTTTGAGACTGACGATGAACAATTCGTGCCGGGCAGTTTTGAGAACCTCAACGAACGTTTGGGTGAGGAAATGGACGTGATGCGGTACCTCATCAACAAGGTCTGGTACTGGCGGGCACGATTGGACGTCCAAGCCCTCGAAATAAGCCAAGACTCTCTTGAAACGACCGTCTTCAACCACGGCATGGCCTCGACCACCAACGCCAGTTTGGAGTACATCGACGCCAACGGGGACGTGGTCTGGTCGTCGCCGTTCTTCGGTGTGAACGCCACCAACAGCAGCACCGTGCAGTTTACCGTGCCGTCCTCGAAGTTCACGGACGGTGGTTCATGGAACCTGAATTACCAAAAAAGGGTCATTAACGCCTCTGTTTGGGTCAACGAAACCGTTGACTTCCAACCATCCTTCATCGATGACGCTGGGGAAGGCGGGTTTTTGCTCGGTTTTGGTGTGTTCAACCCGGTGACAAGCCTCCTCGCCATGGTTGGTGTGAGCGCATGGATGCAGCGAAGAGGAACCGTCGAAGAATCGACGGAATAAACCGCTTCGAGGCGTCAACTTGGACGAATGACCTGACAACAGAAGAAGCCTCGGCTCGCCGCAGACCCGAAAGGAGCGAGAAAAACACCTGCGAGGGTTGAAGTGGGGGAAATCGTTCGGGCAACTCGGTGAACCCATGCAAGTGACCATCAGTTCAGGAAACAACATCAACGGAACCCTCGTGCTTCCGTTGTTCGAAGGCGAAGAAGCTCTCCCCGAATCCGTTGAAGGCATCCCGATTGCCCTCAAGAGCCAAATCAACGTCGTTCTCGGCGCTGGCGATTTCAAAGCAAAAGCCAACGCCACCCTGACCCTGATGGGCACGGACGGCGGAAAGGCCATCCTCATCGGCCTCGGTAAAGATGCAAAAGCCGACGCACAGGCTTACCGAGAAGCTGGCGCCACCGTCGTGGCCTCGCTCAAAAAGGTGCACGGCAACGAACTGACCGTGGTGTTCCACGGCGCTGATGTGGCCAACATGGCCGCTTTTGCCGAGGGCATGATGCTTCGAGATTACAGCTACGACGACTACAAGCAAGCCGATGAAGACGACGAGGAAAAGGCAGCGCTGGCCGCTCGCATCAACTGCAGCGAGGCCAATGCCACCGCCCTCTCCCAAGCCGTTGAACGTGCGGCCGCCGTCTCCAGCGGTGTGCACTTGTCCCGGGACCTTGGCAACTGCCCACCCAACGACATGTACCCCATGGCCTTCGCCCTGAAAGCCGAGCAGTGGGCCAAGGCCTACGAAAACGTCAAGGTGGAAATCATCGATTACGAATCGGCGAAGCGCCAAGGCATGGGTGGCTTGGTTGCAGTCGGAATGGGCTCTGCCCGAAAACCCTGCATGGTGATCTTCACCCTCAACGGCGAACAAAAAGGCCGCTATCCCGTGCTCGTCGGCAAAGGCATCACCTTTGATACCGGTGGCATCTCCCTCAAGCCAGGGGCCAACATGGACGAGATGAAGTACGACATGGGCGGCTCAGCCACGGTGTTTGGCACCATGGAAGCCTTGGCCGCCAGCGGTTACGGCGGCAAAGTGGTCGCCATCACCTGCATGGCCGAAAACATGCCTTCCTCGAACGCCCAACGACCGGGCGACGTCATCACCACCCTTTCTGGCAAGACCATTGAGGTGCTGAACACCGACGCTGAGGGACGGCTCGTTCTCTCCGACGGGTTGTGGAAGGCCGGCACCGACTTTGACCCTGAGTACATCATTGACTTCGCCACACTGACCGGGGCTTGCGTCGTTGCGCTCGGCCACGAGGCCACCGGCCTCTGGTCCAACGACGACGACTTCCGGTCTCGAATTCACGAGGCGGGCAACGATGTTGGTGAACTCGCATGGCCCATGCCGCTTCTTCCTGCTTTCGAGAAGGAAATGACAAATTCGAAGATCGCCGACACCCGAAACCTCGGTGCCGGTCGCTGGGGTGGAGCAAACACCGCTGCGGCTTTCCTGAAGCAATTCGTGCCAGAGCGAGGCGAAGGCGACGAAGCCGAGCAAATCACTTGGGCCCACATGGACATCGCTGGAACGTATTGGGGTGCCAAGACCAACAAGATGGTCGGTCACGGTGCAACGGGCATCCACGTTCGCACCATGGTTCGCCTTATCACCGGCGAGTGAAAACGGCGCCCCTGGCGTCAGAAAACTGCCGGTCGGCGGTAAACTGAGCGAAACGGTGAGCCGATAGGCTGCCATGAGCATCCTTAGCGTGCGCCGATTTGATTAGATTTATAGGGGGTCGCTCCTTCGCCACTATACAACCGATGGTTAAGTAGTGGTGAAATCAATGACCGACGACTCTTGGGAAGACGATTTTCTCGACAAATTGGAAGGAATGCTGCGCAACATGGGCATGCCGATCAACCGAGAACAACTCAAAGGCTTCCTCCACCAGTTCAAGGACCAATTTGACGCCATGGGCATCAACCCCGAAAAAATAGCCAAGGGCGAGGTGAACTTTAACTTCGATATTTCAGACCTGTCAAAGATGTTTTCCGCAGGGTCCTCGATTGAGGACCTGCTCAAGAACCTCGGGATGGACGTCAAAGTGGACGTCGCTCCCGTTGAGATGGACCCCTCTGCCTTGGAGACCGAGGACGACGCTTCCGTTGCCCTGCCTGCAGAAGACGTGTACCTCGACGGATGGAACATGTCCATCACCCTGGATTTTGCCCTCAAAGGCGACATTGAATCGGACCATTTGGAGATTGAACTCATCAAAGACGGTTCGCAGATTGAGATCATGCGAACGACCCAACCTAAGCCCCTGGCTTTGGTTGAACTCCCCCATCCATGCGACGACGTGGTGGACTGGACCTTGAACAACGGCATTCTCGACATCACGCTGAAGCTGACCCCCCAGGGGAAGGCCCTGGAAGCGAACGATGACGATGACGTCCCCGCCCCGGGGGACATCAGCATTGACGTCGGCGAAAGCGACGATGACGATGACGAAGACGACGGTGGCATCCCCATTTTTTGAAAAGGAAGTGAAAAAACATGAGCAAAGTGATTGGAATTGACCTTGGAACAACGAACAGCTGCGTAGCGACCATCGAGAACGGCGAGCCCGTCGTGATCCCCAACGCCGAAGGCGCACGAACCACCCCCTCGGTGGTGGCCTTCGCAAAAGACGGCGGGGAGCGACTCATCGGCGTGACCGCCAAGCGACAAGCGGTGACCAACCCCGACCGAACAATGATTTCCGTGAAGCGGCACATGGGCACGAAGTGGAGCACTGATATCGACAAAGACTCCTACACCCCGCAAGAAGTGTCGGCGTTCATCCTCCAGAAATTGAAGGCCGATGCGGAAGCCTACTTGGGCCACGAAGTCAAGCAAGCGGTCATCACCTGCCCGGCGTACTTCACCGACGCTCAACGAAAAGCCACCAAGGACGCCGGCCGCATCGCCGGACTTGAAGTGCTTCGCATCATCAACGAACCCACCGCTGCGGCGTTGGCCTACGGTGTTGACAAGACCCAAGACCAGACCATCCTCGTTTACGACTTGGGCGGCGGAACCTTCGACGTCTCCGTGCTTGAGATTTACGAAGTCGATGGCCAACCCCAAATCGAAGTGAAGGCCACGGCAGGAAACAACAAACTTGGTGGCGACGACTTTGACGAGAAAATCATCGCCTGGATGACAGCCGAATTCAAGAAAGACACCGGGATCGATCTTTCCAAGGACAACCAAGCCATGTCGCGTCTCAAGGAGGCTGCAGAGAAGGCGAAAATCGAACTCTCCGGCACCCAGCAGACGCAGATCAACCTCCCCTTCATCTCCATGGCCGACGGTCAGCCCGTCCACATGGACCTGACCCTGTCCCGAGCAAAGTTTGAGGATTTGATTTCCAAACTCATCGAGAAGACCATGGTGCCGACACGGCAGGCGATGAAAGACGCTGGCCTCAAGAAAGGCGATGTTGACAAGGTTATCCTGGTGGGTGGGTCCACCCGTGTCCCCGCTGTTCAAGACGCCGTTGAGAAGGAAGCTGGAAAACCACCCTACAAGGGCATCAATCCGGACGAAGCCGTTGCCATGGGGGCTGCCCTCCAGGCCGGCATCATCGCCGGGGACGAAGGCGTCTCTGATATCCTTCTGCTCGACGTCACACCGTTGACCCTCGGCATCGAAACCCTCGGTGGCGTGATGACGACGATGATCGAACGCAACACGACCATTCCCGCCCGGCGCTCGGAGGTTTACTCCACCGCTTCCGACAACCAACCCGCCGTCGAAATTCACGTCCTTCAAGGGGAGCGCGAGTTCGCAAAGGACAACGTGACGCTGGGTCAATTCCAACTCGTTGGCATCCCGCCAGCTCCTCGCGGCGTGCCCCAAATCGAAGTCACCTTTGACATCGATGCCAACGGAATTGTCAACGTCAGCGCCAAGGACATGGGCACCGGCAAGGAGCAATCCATCAAGATTGAATCCGCCACCTCACTTTCCGAAGATGAAATCCAAGAGAAAATCGCCGAGGCGGAGAAGTTTGCGGAAGAAGACCAGCTTCGCAAGGCCAAGGTCGAACTGCGAAACATGGCCGACCAAGTGGTCTATCAAACCCGACGCACCCTTGAGGAATCCGCCGACAAGTTGGACGACAGCGATGTTGACCCCGTCAAGGCCCATCTCGATGACTTGGAAAAGATGGTCCAAGACGACGACGGGAAGCCTGTGGACATCGAAGCCATGGACGATGCTGCCATTCAGGCCAAGGTCAAAGAAATCGAAGAAGCCATGCACGCCGTTTCCACCAAACTCTACGAAGCCGCTGCAGCCGAAATGGCGCAGCAAGAGAGCGGAGAAGACGGTGCCATCAACGTCGATGACGGCGTCGTTGACGCGGATTTTGAAGTCGTTGAAGACGAGGACTGAACCTTCGCCTCAGGTTGGCCGAGCGCTTGGCTTATGGCGGGGTGGACGGTGGCCGAAGCATGAGCGAAGTCCCCATTCTGAAGGAGACGACCCGCTCAACCGGCAGGGAAGCCCTCCGCAACAACATCACTGCAGCGATGGCGTTGGCCGGGGCGGTGCGCACCACCCTCGGTCCACTTGGCCAAGACAAATTGCTCATCGACGACGAAGGTCGCACGATGGTCACCAACGACGGAGTCACGGTGCTTGAGTCGGCCAAAGTCGAACACCCCGTCGCCAAGATGCTCATCAACGCCTCAACCACCCAAGATCGCATCGCACGAGACGGCACCACCAGTGCCGTCCTGTTTTCAGCAGAACTCCTTCAAAACGCCTGGGAATTGGTCCTTCAGGGCGTTCACCCTTCGGCCATTGCTCGCGGCTACCGCACGGCCGAGGAAGCCTGCAGGAAACACTTTCCAAACTTGATCGTCGAGGCGACCTCCGAACGTCAACGGCAAGCCGCCGTTACCTCACTGGCTGGAAAAATCCACGAAGCCATGCAGGACCACCTCGCTCAACTGGCGATTGAGGCGGCCCAAGCGATCATCGAAGAGCGCCCGAACGGAACGGTCGTTGACCCCACCAGGGTCAAAATTCTCACGCAAACCGGCGGAGCGATGACCGATTCTCACCTTGTCACGGGCTTGGTCTTGGCCAAAAAGCGAGCTACAGACCGCATGCCAAAGCACCTTCATTCAGGAAAAATTGCTTTGGTGGACGGCGGTTTGGAACGTCGAGAACTGATGAGCAGCGTCAAGGTCAACGTCACCGGCGCAGGTGTTCTTGACCAGTTTCGTGAGCAAGAAAGAGCCCTGCTCAACGAACAGATTGAGCATTTGGTGGCTCTGGGCGTGACCTTGCTGGCCTGCAAAGAAGGCATCGACGACGACCTGCATTCACGTTTGGCCGATGCGGGCATTCAGGCCTACCGAAGGGTGGCTCGCTCGGATTTGGACCTCCTCGCTCGAGGAACCAACGCCACCCTTAACCACGACATCAACAGTTTGACAGCGCGCGATTTGGGCGTCTTCATCTCCAGTCGCAACGAGCGTTGGAACGGCGTTATGCACTGGATCGTAGAGACCGAAGAAGGCGGAGCGACGTTCATTGCCAAAGGCTCAACCAACGAAACCGTGGGCGAGGTTGAGCGCTGTTTTGCCGACGCCCTCGGTGTCGCCTGCCAGTTGCTTGAGGAACCGCACTTGCTTCCCGGGGGCGGTGCGACCCAAATCGCACTCGCTCGTCACCTCCGCCGGTTTGCAGAAGGCTTTGCTGGGCGAGAACAACTCGCCATCGAGGCCTTTGCCGATGCGTTGGAAGTCATCCCGAGGGTGCTCGCGCAAAATGCAGGCTTGGACCCGTTGGACACCCTGCTCCAAACCGTGGCCAAACAAACGACGGCTGAAGGCGATGAAGGCCATTTCATCGGCATGGACGTGCGTGCCAAAGCGCCAGCCAACATGGTTGAGGCAGGCGTTGTTGAACCGCTTCGCATCACCCGTCAAGTGCTTTCGGGAGCGACGGAGGCTGCGCTTTCGGTGCTTCGTATTGACGATGTTCTCTGGGCAAAGCAGGACCCCACCGTCCCGGACATGCCCGATTCTGAAGAGGACAGTTGACCGCAGGTTGGCGGCGGGTCTTTTTCCGAGACCTCAGCAAACATGGGCCATGTGCCTGAAAAGGTTTGATTGGCGACGGCCAAACGAGGTTCGTTTTCAAAAACCCACGTTCCGAAGCGATTGAATATGAACACCTCCAGGGAAAGGCAACTGGAATGGCTCCATCGTGGTTTGCAAAAACACAGAACGCTGTCATGAAACGAACTTCGCTTGGGGATTGACGATGCTTAAAGTCTTATTTTGGCGGATAAATTTCTTTCTCAAAAACCGAAAATCCGCCAAGATTCACCGGCAATTGGGTGATGCGGTGCAATCCGTTATCGTTGAAACGCAGAACGGTGTTCTCGCAGTGGACCCGAGAGATTTGGAAGTTGGATACAAACTCCGAAAACACGGAAGTTATGGTTTGGATGAAATCGAACGAATCAACAAGATGATCACGGGCGAGTCGAAGGTTTTGGTGGTTGGAGCGCACGTTGGTTCACTCGTCATCCCCCTTGCACGCCAATGCAACAAAGTGGTGGGCATTGAGGCCAATCCAAAGAATTTCAATCTCCTGGAAACCAACCTTCAACTGAACAAAACAGAGAACGTTGTCATTCACAACATCGCCGCCAGCTCGAAGGAAGAAACCATTTCCTTCCAAATGAATGTGGTGAATTCTGGGGGCAGCAAACGCCTCCCCAAAAACAACGAGTACATGTACCGTTACGACAATCCGGAAGTCATCGAAGTGCAAGCCTACGCACTTGATGACTACCTTGACGGGGAAGATTTTGACCTGATTCTCATCGATATTGAGGGGTCAGAATATTTTGCCATGCAGGGCATGGAGAGAATCATGAAAAATTCCTCTGCATTGATCATTGAATTCCTGCCTCATCATTTGAAGAATGTCGCCGGCGTCACGGTGGAAGAATTCCTCTCGCTTATTCCCAAAAATTTCACCAAGGTCACCATTCCGAGCAAGAACGAAACCCACGCCATGGATGTTGGTGCTGCGGTGTTGAAGCAAATGTACGTCAAGAAAGAAGGCGATGACGGCATCATCTTTACGAGATGAACCCTTCTTTTCCATCGTTGTTCACATATACTTGTCACATGTGCAAGCAAACATGAGCGATAGGAAGCCGAGCCTGCTTGTCGCCAAAGGCAACATGAAGCGAATGGGGGGCGCTGAACGAGACCTCCTCAGGTGTTTACCCCATCTTCAACAAATGTTTGACGTCAGCGTGGCAACCCTCAACCCATCAACGGAAATGTTGGAACTTTGTCGCGAAAAGAAGATTCGAACGTTCGTACCTCCCACGCCTTGGAATCCACCCACCACAGCACTTTCACAAATATTGAACCGCGTCCACACATCTTCTCGGCAATCGTGGAGAAGGTGTGAAGGGCTTCTTGAGAGCATTGAAAATTTTGATTGTTTCCATATTGTTAGCGGGGACGGGTACCTTGCGTTCATGGAATTGATACCTCGAGACAAAACCGCACATTTGCATCTCCTCGAACCCCACCGAGGGTATCACGAAGATTCGCTTCATCGAAAATTAAACGGGAAATTGAAGCGGCCCGCTTTCCTCACGAACATCCTCCTCTCCATAGGCCGAAAAAAGGACCTTTCCACCGTTCGTAAATTTGCGAGCAACCCATCGTTTTTGGTCAGTGCCAATTCCACGTATTCCGCTCAACGTTCAAGGGATGTTTACGGCATCAAATGCGGAGTGTTGCACCCGTGCGTCGACCAAAATGAATTTTCGTTGAACTTCGGAGAGACCACCAACCCCATCAAGCAAAGAACAGAGGCTGAGTATGTCGTCACCGTCGGCACGGCCAACTGGGCGAAAGCCAGCATGGAAACCATCTCCATGCTTTCAGGAACAGGCGTCGCCCTTGCTCATGTTGGTGGCGGCACGGATGCAGAAAAAGCCCAGTTGGAGCAACATGCAAAACATCAATCGGTCGATCTTTGGATTGCTCCACGACTTTCATCGGAGGAATTAGCAAAACTCATGGCTGACGCACTTGCCGTGGTCAGCATGGCTCACAAAGAGCCTTTTGGTTTGACGCCCATAGAGGCCTTTTCAATCGGAACGCCAGCACTCTTCGTGGATGAAGGGGGTTTTCGGGACACCATCGTTGATGGTAAATGCGGCAGGTTGATTCCTCGAGACAACCTTTCTGCGTGGCATGCAGCCTTGGACGAAGCACGCCATCCTGACAACCGAAAAAACTGGTCAACGTACGGGCGAAAGAGGATTTCAGAGCTCCAATTATCGCCTGAAGAACAAGCCGAAAAAATTCATCGCATTTTGCTGGGGTAAACAACGAAGGAGCCTTGCTTTACGAACGAACCTACGTTCAGTGATGAGTCCCGAATGCATTGGAGATAAGTACCACAGGCAAAAGGCCTGCCTATGTACCCCTACCACCGTTTGATGAAGATGGTGTTCAAGAACGTCTTCCGAAGGCAAGAGGTGTTCAACATTGAAGAAGAATACCTCTTCCATTTCCGTCCTGGTATCGGTGATATTGATGTCTACCCTGAGGTCAACAACGGCCGACATTTCGTCTTCTGCGACCTTGCCCGATACGACATTGCTTTTCGGATTGGCTTGTTCAAGTATGTTCGAAAGAACAAGTATGCCTTTGTGATTGGTGGCTCAACCATGCGCTACAGAAAGCGACTTGCCCCGTTCCGAAAAGCAACCGTTCGATCAAGAATCGTCGGTTTCGATGAGAAATTCTACTACTTTCAACAAACGATTGAACAAAAAGGTGAAGTCAAATCTTCAGCATTGATTCGAGCAGGTATCCGTTTCAAAGGTGGCTCAGCGCCTCCAGGAGAAATCATGAAACATCTCGGATACGACCTCGCGCCGTTCATGGAACCCTGGGTTGCTGAATGGGCAGAATGGGACAACGAAACACGACCGTGGCCAGAGCCGTTGTGATACGTGTCAAGCAGTGGGTAGGCTATGATAAAGCCCACTGCGAACCCTCTGATTTTGATAATGCGAATCAATGGGTCAATGGCATAACCCACTGCTTGGTTTA
>JAURDW010000048.1 GCA_030827745.1 Candidatus Poseidonia sp. | reverse complement strand
CAAATCCATGTATTCGCTCAGCCGGGTGTACAAGGTGGGCTCACCGTTGAGTGAAATCGCCACGTGCTTCGGGTTTTGTGCGTCCAACCATTTTTCACGAGGCACCTTCGGGTTGCCCCCGAAGCCCGAGAGGAGTCGTCGTTGGGCGCGCACCGATTCGTAGAGCAGGTCGAGCGGTTCCTGGTCGGTCAACTCCAGCGTGTCCATGTGCGGCTCTCGCCAGCAATAGGTGCAGGCAAGGTTGCACTGGTCGACCACGGGGGACATTTGCATGCAGTTGTGACTTTCAACCCCGTAGAACTTGCCTTTGTAGCACTGGCGGTCGCGGAGCAGCGATTCTTTGGTCCAGTGGCATGTTTTGACGCCCCCGTGTTCGCCCACGATGTGGTAGCGTTGCTTCTGCAGTTTGGCTTTGAGTTGCGGGTCCATGCCTGCCATGCGGGTCACTCCTGGAGCCGGGTCCCACGGTCGGCGTGCGCCGGTTGGGGGCGGCTCGGATGCTCTTCCGTGCGTCGGCCTTGCTATCAAAGGCTCGCTCAACGGTTGAGAATCGGCAGGAAGGCGTTGGCTGCTTTTTCGCACGCATTGGCCACGTCGTCAAGGCGTTGCAAGACCCGGTACATGTGCATGGCTGCAAGAGCGTTGTCGTCGCCGTTGGAAAAGACGTACTTCGCTGCCGCAGCTTCAACCATGTCGGCTTCGTGTTCCTTGAGGTTGACCTGACGGATTTGTTCGGCGAGGGCGTCGCGTGCGGCCTTGGTTTCCCCAGTAATGGTGAATTCCCGGAGCGCATTGACCGTATCTTCGTAGGTGGCCACGGTGGCTGCGACAGCGGCGGCCATTTCCTTGAGTTTTGCCTTCGCTTCCTTATCATCGTACAATTCACGGAAATTGAGCTGTTCGGCCACGTTTTGAGCGTAGTCAGCGATGCGATCCTGACGAGTCAGCATGTGAAGGAAATGGTCGATGCCAACCTGGTAGCCCAGACGCATGTCCTCCGAAACCATCTCGCGCAGTTCGGTCTTGAGGTTGTCTGCCACCAATTCAGCATCAATGGTGGCTTGGATGGCTTCGCTGGCGTCATCACCGTCACAAACAGCGTTCACGGCGATGAGCATGTGGTTGGCCGTCGTTTCAACGGCTTGAGCGTGTTCGTGGAACTTCTCGAAGGGCGAGGTTTGCAAGCGCTCTTGGCTGGCGTCCGAAAGGGCATCTTCAACATGGATTTCTCCACTGCTCTTCCAGATAGCGACCCCCACTGCGATAAACGAAAGCGGTAGGATAACGATCATGTTCAGCACATCACCGCCCGATGCCACGAAGAGCACGATGGCACCGAAGGCCGCCACAGGAACGCTGGCGACCCATGAGGCAGCAATTTTTCCGAACACACGGAAATCCACGCCTTTGGCGCCTCCGGCGAGACCAACGCCGACCACGGCCCCGACGAGGGTGTGGGTTGTGGACACGGGCACGGCAAGGAACGGCATGGAGAAGACGAGAATGGTGGTCGCTGCGCCAAACTCAGCGGCAAAACCTCGCGTCGGAGTGATGTCGGTGATCTTCTTTCCGATGGTCTCCATCACCCGCCAACCCCAGGTCATGACACCGATGGCGATACCGGCCGAGCCCAAAAGAACCAACCACAGGGGGATGGGCGCTTCTTCGGCCAGCACAAGGTCTGGGTTCGAGAACACGTCCCAAACGGCGGCCATTGGGCCGATGGCGTTGGAACGGTCATTGGCTCCGTGGGCGAAGGCCACGTAGGCTGCCGTGATGATTTGGAGCCAGACGAATATGCGCTCCACGCCTTTGAATCCTCGAACTTCCTCTTCGATGTCAATTCGGCGGAGGACAAGGTAGAGCACAATGCTGGCCAGTGCTCCGATGACCGCAGCGAGAAGGAGCGCGTTCAGGGGCAACCAAGCGTTGTCGGCGAAGGGGTTAAACACCCCGTCTTCCTTGGCGGGCAACCAGTTGGATTTGTCAATCCAACCGTTGCTGTCGGCTCGGGAAATGAACCCTTTCAGCGCCTTGAATTGAAGGGCGAGCCCGAGCACGAAAAAGGTCGGGAAGGCCAAGATAGGCGCCAGCCAACGCGAGCGGGACACCGGGTCGTCGTTGTCAAGAATGGTTTTCTTGATGATGATGTAGGAGAAGAAGGCCAACAGGCCTCCCATCAGCGGGCTGGCCACCCAAGACATGACGACCTTTTGAACGACTTCCCAATCGATGAGGGTCGTTTCGTGCTTCACTTCGAGAATCAGGCCGACCCCAATGATGCCACCGATGATGGAGTGCGTGGTGGAGACAGGCAAACCGAGTCGCGTAGCAATGGTCAACCAAGTCGCCGCCGCCATCATGGCGGCGATAAAGCCCAACGCGATGTCTTGCGACAGGATGGTGTCAGCGACGACGCCCGCATCGTTGAAAGGCACCGTGAGGATGCCTTTGCGAACCGTTTTCGTGACGGCGTCGCCGGCGAAGAATGCGCCAGCAAATTCGAAGATGGCGGCAATGACCACCGCTTGTTTGAGGGTGAGGGCGCGAGAACCAACGGAGGTCCCCATGGCGTTGGCGACGTCGTTTGCACCGATGTTCCATGCCATGTAGGCGCAGACGACCAGAGCAAGGGCAATGAGGAGCATGGTGATGGGTTCCATGCGGCATCATGGACCAACGGCACTACATATACAGGCTGGTGTATATTCTATATAGCAATATTGAGTCCCATGCCCATGAGCATGGGGCCCGGTGACCATGAAGTGCGAAAACTGCAAGCGACAGGGGGCAGCACGTACACCTTGAGCCTGCCAAAACCCTGGGTGGTTGAGTTCGGTTTGGAGCCAAGAGCCTCGTTGCGCGTGGATTGGCGACCCAGCGGGGCGCTTCGCATCACCCCGCTCAACGAACGCACCGTTCGGGAAGTTCACTCATTTTTCGACCACTCACGCCTTCCTGAAAATAGCCTTCATGACCATTTGATGGGTGCGTACATTTCTGGCGCAGACGTCATCAAAATTGCTTTTGAGGAAGCCAATCATGCCGTTCTGGCGCGTTCAGTGCGTCGGTTTCTGAAATCCACACGGGGTTTCGAAATCGTTGACGAACAGTCGAAAACCATGGAATTGCGTTGTCTCCTCAACGCTGCCGATATGCCGCTTCATGCCAGCTTGAACAGGATGTACCTCTTGGTGACCTCCTTAATGCGAGACATCATGAATGTCTTTGAGGGAGGCGACGCTGATTTCCTCTCCGATGCGGAGGAACGGGAGTCTGAGGTGGACGCGTTGTTGTATTTGGTCGAACGGCAAACACGCTTGCTGCTTGACTCTCACGCCGTGGCATCAAAATTGAACCTCACCCGCCCTCAGGCGCTTGAATACGCCAACCTCGCACGAAGTCTGGAGCGTATGATGGACCATGTCCATTCCATCAGCCGATTTACGGTGAAACAACCGTCATTCGTGAGCAACATTGGCCCCTTCCCCCCTCTTGAGCACGTACCGAACTGGATGGCTGCATTGAAGGAATTGATGATCAACATTCGGACTCGCGATTCGACGCGAATTGAAGAAGCGCGGCATGTGTTGAAAGCCACCCAAACCGCCTTGTTGATGTACGAGAAAACACAGTTGCTCAACCTCGCCGACGGCACCGATGTCGCCCATGCCCTCGGCATCTCGGAATCCGTGCGACGGTTGTGCGCTTATTCTCGGGATTTTGGCGAGGTGTTGTTGAACATGAAAATCGCTGCAGAGATGACCACCGTGCGTTGACCTGCTGCGGCCAAAGGTGTATTTTGAAACACTTGATGTATTCTTTACACTTATGTGTTGGCAATTTCACCGCTGATTGAAATAGGGCGGGGTGTAAAATATACACTGAAGGAAGCACACCTTCAGGGACCGACATGGACAAAGAACTGGACACCTACACGCAGCTTGCTGTTGACTCGTTTGCCTACCGCAGCGGGATCTTCCGAAGTTTCTGGGACCGTTGGATGACCGCCGTAGCGTATTACCGCAGCGGCGTCGACCGGCGAGGTGCGCTGATGGCCAAAAGGAGGACGATTTGAATGGATGCATACTTGGAACGCTTTGTGGACGAAACGATGGACGCTCAGGTGACCCGAAACGGGATTTTTGCCCGTGACGGCTTTGGAAGCCGTGTTCGTCGCTGGCTCGGCATGAAGTAAAGCGATTCTTTACAAATTAGCCGACACTGCTGACAGCATGAGCAAACGCTGGGTGCCGCACCTTTGGGGACTGCTCACGCCAGCGTTAACGCTGACGTGTTTGGTGCTCGGTGGGTGGTGGATGGCTGCCCCGGTGGCTTTGTTGCTGGTGGTTTATCCGCTGTTGGAACCGCTCTTGGGTCGCTCGAACACCACCAATCCGCTTGAGGAAGGTCGCGCCCACGACATCATCGTTCACCTGCATGCGCTCTGTGTTCCTGCCGTCGTCGGTGTGCTTCTTTGGCGAATCTCGGTTGATGGTCTGACCTCGATGACGGCTTGGGCCATCGTTTCAGCAGGTCTGAACAACGGAGCATCCGGCATCATCGCCGCCCACGAATTGGGCCATCGTCGCCCCCGTTCAAGGAGTTGGTGGACCGCTCGCCTCACCCTCTTTTCCGTGCTTTACCTGCACTTCACCACGGAGCACAACCACACGCATCACCGCCACTGGGCAAGGGATGTTGACCCCACGTCCTCGCCTTGGGGGCGAAGCGTCTACGCACACGTGCTCCAGACGGTTCCAAAACAGGTGAAAGGTGCCTTTCGGGCGCGTCCGATGGACACCCGCCGATCGTTGATGCTCGAGGGTGCTTTCTTGCTCGCCTTGGCTTGGATGGGCGGCGGTCTTTTCGTGGCTTTTGTTGGTCAAGCGGTTGTTGCTGTGTACTTGCTTGAATTCGTCAATTACTTGCAGCATCACGGTTTACGCCGCGGGGACGACGAACGCCCCAACGCCACCCACGCCTGGGAAAGCCGCCATCGATTGTCCCGTTGGACGTTGATGGAATTGCCGCTCCACCCTTCGCATCACCTCAAAGCGAGCACGCCGTACGAACGCCTTGGCGTTCACGACGAATCCCCTCAACTCCCGATGGGATACTACGGTATGTTTTGGCTCTCGCTTGTGCCGCCACTCTTTGGGCGTTTGATGCGTCAGCAGCACGCCAAATTAGGCGAGAACTCGTGATCAATTTTGTTGGGCAACATCCCAGAACGAGCTCCTGCTCGGCTCGTTTTCGGTTTGACCTTCTTCGTTGTTTTCTAAAGGCGTGGATTCCGTCTCAGCGGTCGACAGGGCATCAGGCGATGCGTTCGCATCTTCGGGTGCACCGTGAAGTTCAGCAAGCAGAGCATCTCTGCTCACGTAACTGAACGCTGTTGAGACGGTTTCCTCTCCGGCCCCCTCTTCTGACATACCTTCTGCCTGTGAACCGAAGTTGATGTTCAGGATGGCTCGACCCGTGATGGCGTGGAAGATGGCTGCTCCCCCGAGGAGCATGATGGCCCCGCCCACGAGCAAGAAGATGCCGAAAAAAACGACGAGGAAAACAATTTCTCCCAGCCCCGTGGCCGCAGAGAGCGCGAGGAAGAGACCAAAGAGCGGAGCGAAAAAGAAAACGCTCCCAAACAAGAGCAGGAACGTACCGACGACTGCGGACACGCCTCGGGGCGCACCGTTGTCTTCGGCCGCTTCGCCTTCATCCTCCCCTCCGAGCAACAGCACGGCCGATGGCTCCGTTTCGCCGTTGTCCATGCATCGGACGACGGAAAAAACGGTATCAAGACTTTGCTTATCAACCAGCGTGCATGGGCCTTTCAAACATCAGTTCATATACCGACTCCGCCCGCTCTTGTTACGAAAGGTGCTGAGATGTTATCAGTTGACGGACTCACCAAATCGTTTGGAAGCGGTACCAACAAACTTCAGGTGCTCAAAGGCGTTGATATGAACATCCAACAGGGCGAAATGGTGGCCTTGATGGGCCCCTCCGGCTCGGGAAAATCCACCCTGCTCAACATCATCGGCGGCCTCCTGGCTGGTGACGGCGGAACCATCACGCTGGGTGAGCGCACTTACGGTCGCAAAGGTCCAGCCAGCGTTGTAGATGTGCGACGAGAATTGGTTGGCTGGATTTTCCAAGATTTCCATCTTCTTGACAACCTCTCGGCCTTGGACAACGTCGCCATGGCGCTCGAACTCTCCGGTATGGATGCCAGCGCAGCGGAGAAAGCGGCCGTCGTCGCTCTCGAGAAGGTCGGGTTGGGAGACCGAATGAACTTCATTCCCGACCAGCTTTCTGGCGGCCAACAACAACGCGTCGCCATCGCACGAGCCATCGCAGGGAACCGTCCCGTGTTGTTGGCCGATGAGCCGACGGGCAATCTCGACATTGCGAGCGGAAAAGAAGTCATGGCCCTGTTTAAGGCGCTCTGCCACGACGAAGAGAACCCGATTTCCATCCTCATGGTCACGCACGACCCCGATTTGGCGTCCAATGCTGACCGCATGCTCTTGCTCAACAACGGGAAGACCGAAGCCTCCGACATCCGTTCGGCTTGGGGCCTCGATGCTGAAGCAGATCAGCAGACCAGCGGAGGTGAGGAAGAGTGAGCGAACGCCACGACGGCCTCACCGATGCGGACTTTTCGGTGGGGCGTTCCCGCCTTCGTTCCGCTCAACACCGATTGAAGGAATTGCCCAGCCGGTTGCGGTTGGCGGGTTTGGGCGCTTGGCGCGGCAAAGAGCGTGGCCTGGCCGTGATTGCCGGCGTGTTCCTCGCCTCGTTGGTCATCACGACCGTGTTGGCCTACGGCGTGGGTTTGTCGCAACTTTTCTTTGAAGAATCGCTGAAAAGCGAGCCGTTTGACGCGAAAATTGAGTACGCCCGAACGCCGGTTGAAAACGCATCGGGCTGGTCAAACAACACCACGACCATGCTTCAAGTGTGCGACGAGTTGATGGATGAATTCAGCGAATTCAACGACTGTACCCTGGTGCTTGGTCGGCAGGGGATTCATAGCGGCGGCTTGTTCAATTTTGAATTCGTGGTCGCCCAACCGCTTGAAATGCGGGCCATCACCGACGCTGAAAACCCGTATTGGAGCAACGTCACCTTTGACTATCCCGAGGCCGCCGAAGCAGGCCCGCCCATTTCCGATCAGCGCGCCGTTCGGTTCTACGGCCCCGAAGCCTTTGACGGTGAACTGGCGAACCGTTACGGCGAGCAAATCATCGCCGGTGCGGGCGAGTGGCCGTCGCCCGAAAACATGACCGCCAATCGCGGCATCATCCTTCCTTCCACCATCGCCAGCGAGGCGCAGGCCAACGTGGGCGACGTCCTTGACTCGCTCACCTTTGCTTACGTGGTGGACGAATCCACCCTCTTGGAAGGCACGGTCAACGAAGACAACTGTGCGGGCGAAATCACGCCTGAAAACAACGAGATGATCTACTGCCGCATGTGGATGACGGTCGAGAACCTCACCGTCATGGGCGTTTACGAACCGTGGCCCTTTGGCAACCCGACCCTGCCTTTCAACCCCATTTTCTCCACCTGGGAAGTGCTGACCGAAGAACAGCGCGGGGTCTTGATGGACCACGACCACATGTACCTCGGCGTCACCATCGACCGGGGCCAACTTCCCACTTCCTCCACCGCCGACGCCGCCGATTGGCTCGAAGCGTTGGGCACGGAGGTCCAAGACGGCTCCTACACCGACGAAGGGGTGGAGTTGTACTACACCGACATCATCAGCGGGACCATTCTCTTTTTGAACATCTTCCTCGGCCTCATCCAAATCTTTGACTACATCATCATGATTCCCATCGTGTTTTTGTCCATCTCCGTGCTGATTTACGGCCTCGTGCTCTCGCTTGAACAACGACGTCGAGAGGTCAGCATCCATCGGGTGATTGGCGCTGACGGGCAGAGCCTGCAAGGCATGGTCCTGCTCGAACTCTTCGTCATGTCCTCGGTGGCGTGGCTGGTCGGCTACGTGCTGGCCCTGTTGGCCGTGCCCATCGTGCTCTCGGCCGTCGGGTTCATGGAATTCCGAACCGGTGATTTCGACGTCACCCCCACGCTTTCCATCGCCTCGACGCTGTTCACCGCCGTGACCACGCTCGGTCTGGCCTTGCTCTTTGGTCGGAGTCGAGCCCGTCAATTCATCGAACTTGAAATCGAAGAGGGCGTTCGGAAGACCGCCCAAGCCGCCGAGCCAAAGCGTTGGCTGCACTGGCTCGCTTTCCTCTTTGGCATGCTGGCCGTGGCCGACACCTGGCTTGAGGCCAACGGCAGCGAAGACGGCATCATCTCCAATTTCTTCTTCGAAGGCCTCATCAGCATCTTCGGGCCGTTTGCGCTGTGGATTGGCGGGGCGCTTCTGCTCGGTCGTATCGGCGCCAAAGGCCCGCAAATCATGCAGGTCATCTTCGGTCGCACGCCGTTGCTCAACGACGTGAAGCGCGGCCTGAAAGGCTCGGGTTCGGCCGAATCCGTCAACCGCTTGGCGGTCATCATGTTGCTCACGCTCTCCATCGTGACGCTGGCTGCGGTGCAAGGCTACACCGGGACGCTCGTGGACGAGAAAACCGTTGACGCAAGCGTGGGTTCTGACCTCAAAATCACCGTCGAGCAACCGCTTGACGAAGCAGCGCTGCTGGCTCTTGTGGGCGAGTTCACCGCCTCGAGCGTGACGCCCGTGGCCACCAGCGTGCCTGAACTGGCGCTCGCCGACAGCAACGGCGGCGATTCGCTGCAAACCTACGTGCTGCTGGACCAGAACGGCGATGTGCTGCGGTGGAGCGAGCAAGCCCTGCCCGGTGAAGACATCGATGCGGCGCTGGCTGCTTACGCCTCGGGCGGGTTCAGTGCCGGCGAGGATTCGGCGTATTCGCTTGACTTGCCAGGCTCCGACCGCGGCGGCGACGAAAATCGCCTCGACGATGTTCTGCTGAAGCCCGACGATGAAAAATCGGAAACCTTGACCTTCGTTTGGGAAAAAATCGAGTTCAACTTTACGACCGGCGGTTCGGAAGAAAGCGATCCGCTGGCGCTCTTCGAAGCCTACAGTTTGCTGATGGACAGCGATTGGTCCCGCCTCAACCTGACCGGTCAAGACCTCAGCGGCCGCGACGTTGGCCGTGTGGACCTCTCGGGCAGCAACCTCTCGGGGGCCAATTTGGCTGAGGTCAACTTGAGCGAAGCCATTCTGGTCGACGCCGACCTTTCGTACGCCGACTTGAGCGGCGCCAACCTGCAAAACACCGTTCTCGTGAACTTCATGGGCGGCTCGCTGGAAGGCACCGACCTGACCGACGCCAACCTCGAAGGTGCCTTCGGTTTCTTCGACCTCTCCGGAGCGGTGCTGACCAACGCCACCTGCCCCGACGGTTCGTCGGCCGATGAAACAGCGTGTGCCTCCGGCCCTTCCCAAATTCCGCCACCGTTGGCTGCCGACCTGTTCTTGGCCGACACGACGGTGACCGTGGTCGTCACACCGTACACGACCTCCATGTACTACATGGGGACGCACGAATACATTCCCGGCATCAACTCGGCAACGGCCCCTTCGGCCATCATCATCGGGGAAGCGTCTTGGCGTTCCCTCGTGGGCGACGATGCCGCCGACAACTACTCGTCCACCACCTGGGTGGTGGAGGTCAACGGCGTTGAAGGCGAGGCGCTGGAAGCCTTGGCCTCGAAGCTGTCCGCCGACGCTCGCGTCTCCGGCGCTGAGGATTGGTCGAGCACCCACAAGGTCGTCGAGCGCAACGGCGGGCTCATTTTCGGTACGCCCGGTTTGCTCTCCCTTCAGTTCGTCGTGGCGAGCGTGGCAGCGGTCGCTTCCAGTTTCGTGTTCCTTTCGCTGGTGCTCAGTCAACGGCAAAAGGAATTGGCGGTGCTGCAAGCCATCGGGGCCTCCCCCAACCAAATCATTCGCTTGGTGTTGTTTGAGATTCTCTCCATCGTGATGGTTTCGATGGCCCTCGGTATTGTGCTTGGGGTCGGTTTGGCGCTTTCGTTCAACGGCTTCTTTGATGTCTTCGGCTTCATCTTCCAAATCTTCGGTGGCTCCACCACCACCATCCAGCGGACGCTCGTCTACCCGTGGTTCCAGATCATTCTGGTCTCGGCGGCCGTGTTCGCTGCGGTGGTCGTGGCGCTGTTGGTGACGACGCGACGGGCGCTGAAGGCGGATTTGGCCAGCGTGCTCAAGGGGGAGTGAAGATGAACGAAACCATTCTGCACGCTGACGGTCTCTACCACGTCTACGAATCCAAGGCAGAGGACGGCAACGTCGTCGCCTTGCGAGGCCTTCACATCGACATGAAAGCCGGAGAAGCCATCGCCGTGGTCGGTCCCTCCGGCTCCGGAAAATCCACCCTCATGAAATGCCTTGGCGGCCTGATGAAGCCCAGTGCGGGTTCGGTCAGTTTGGCGGGCAAGAACATGACCCGTCTCACCGGTCAAGAACTCGTTGAACTGCGCCAAAAGACGGTTTCGTTCATCTTCCAAGAGGGCAACCTGCTCCCGGATTTGAACGCCCGCGACAACGTCGCTCAACCGCTTCGCCACCAAGGGGTCTCGTCAAAGAAGGCCTTGGCCTTGGCCGATGCCATGCTCACCCGCTTGGGCATGGCGCACCGCATCAACGCCCTGCCCGCTATGCTGAGCGGAGGGGAGCAGCAGCGCGTCGCGATTGCTCGGGCGCTCATCACGCAACCTCGTTTGATTTTGGCCGACGAGCCGACCGGTGCGCTTGACCCGGTGACCAGCCGTGAGGTGCTGGCGCTGTTCAGGGACCTGCACCAAAACGACGGGGTCTCCTTCCTCATCGTGACCCACTCGAAAGAGGTCGCAGCTTTTGCCAACCGTTCGCTTGAACTCCGAGACGGCCGTTTCGTCGCTGAACACGGCGAAGGCGTGAACGTGGAGGACCTCAGTCAAGACCGGGAACTGATCATCGACGAGACAGGGACGGTGACCCTTCCGCCTGACTTGCTGGTTCGCCTCGGTGGTGCTGGACGCTACACCGTCGGCAACGTGGCCAGCGGCTACTTGTCCCTACAGGGCGAAGCCGTGGAAGCGATGGGGAAGATGGAACTCGCTTCCGTCTGCCCTGCATGCAAGCACGATTACGGTGAAAGCGACGACCAGGAGTGCCCCTCGTGCGGTTCAAGTAGGCCGATGGTCGAGGTCAAAGCGTGAAGCACTGGGTGACCTTTGTCGGCTATTTGGAAGGCTTTTCCTTCCTCATCTTGATGTTCTACGCCATGCCGATGAAGTACTTCGCCGGCGAGCCCGAAATGGTCTCGCTGTTCGGCTCTCTTCACGGTGGGTTGTTCGTGGCTTATCTTGGCCTGCTCTTTTTGGGCGTGGGGAAGCACTGGAATCGCACGGCGCTGATTCACGGCTTCGTTGCCGCCGTGGTGCCCGCAGGGCCGTTTTTGTTCGAAGGCCTGCTCTCGGGCGGTGAATACGATCTTCCAAACGGCGCTTGAGTTCACCACATCGTGTTGCATGATTATATGAGAGAA
>JAURDW010000047.1 GCA_030827745.1 Candidatus Poseidonia sp. | reverse complement strand
GAGTTGGAAAGGGGGGTGTCGTTTTTTGAGCATCGCGACGGCTTCTTCCTTGGTTGGAAACTCTCCAAGGTCATGCCGTTGAGTCGTGAGGGGCAACGCGTCTGGCAACCAGCGCCCAGCCTCGAAAGGTGGGTAGCGAACCCGGTGAATCTCATGAAGCCTCGTCATGGAATCCCCTTACGACAACAACAACCGAACTCCCGCTTTCAAGGCCAATGGGCGGAAGGCAGGAACCTGCCGTAGAAGCGCCATTCCGAGAGGGACCGGTTTCTCAATATCACCGATTTCGTTGATGAGTTCGAGTGTTGAAGGGTGGGCAAAGGTCCGAAAGTGCTTGTCAAGCGTTTGGTCAGAGCAATCGCTCACGAGTAAATTACGCAATGTTCGAGCACGGTCCTGCTCTCGCTTCATGGCCTCCCACGGTTTTTTTGTGATCTGTTTCAGATCGGCCTCGGTCAGTCTGTTTTCTGAAATGGCCTTGACGAGAGGCTCGAGCACGCATTGGATTTGATGGAAACCGGGCCCGATTCCTCCACCCGTTGTGGGCTTGGCCATGCCGGCAGCATCGCCTAGAAGCATCACGCGGTGCTTCACAGTCCGCTTGACCATGCCCGAGGGCACGGGACCGCAGTAGCGAGCCACTTCGGTCACGTTTTCAAACCGGTCTCTCCAAAGAGGGTGGTCAATGAGGTCCTGATAGCACGATTCAATGCTTCGTCCCTCCAGTCGGTCTGCTGTTGACCACAATCCGATACGGTGGGAGCCAAATCCAGAAGGAATGACCCATGCGAAAAAGCCCGGTGCGATGTCTTGACCGCTGTACATTTCCAGCCACCGGTCTCGCCCTTCGTATCCAACGACTTCGGTCTGAAAACCGATCATCAACTCTTTCGGTCGTCCCATTTTGAAGGTTCGTCGTGTCCAACTGTGGGCCCCGTCTGCACCGACAAGTAGCTTGCAGGTGACCTTTCGGTGTTCGCCTTCTGATGCTATGTGGAGTTCCACGCCCGCCTCCGTCATTTTCGCATCTTCAGGAGATGAGTGGAGCCATAGTTCTGCACCGGATTCCATGGCCTGTTGGACCACGAATTGGTCAAATCTTTTTCTGCAAACAACATAGGTGCGCAGCGTGCCTTCCGTGCCAACGGGCACGAGGGTGCCACTTGGCCCATGAATCAAGGCTCCATCAACCTCCTCCAGAACGGTGTGGTGAGCCTGCACTGCATCCATTGCAGACGGCGTCACCAAACCTGCACACTGAAACGGTCGGCCGATTTCAGCATGCTCCTCGAGCATGAGAACACGAAATCCCTTTTCTGCGAGGAGGTGGGCGGCACGTCCTCCAACGGGGCCGGCGCCGACGACCACCACATCATAGTCATGAGAGGCCATGGATTGAGGCACGCCTGCCCGTGTTTCAACCTTCCTTTAGGAAGCAGCAACTTAGGACCTTTTCGCGAACTTGTAGCCAACGGATTCGTTCTTTTTGAGGTACAACGAGGCCGCGAATGGGTTGCCGGTCTTCTTCGACAGAAAATCGTCAACGGGGCCAAAGGTCCTCTCTTCGATGAGTGCCTTTGCTTCCTCCCTGGTGATGTCTCGCTTAGAAACACAACGCTCAAGATGAATTTTACATCCAGATGATGTGTCTTCTACCGAGTAATGCGTCTCCGTTTCGATGATGTTCGCTTTGTGGGTCGGGCAAACCCCCACCACGCCGGGAACGACAGGGAACCGCTTTGCATCGGCTGCTGCGGCTCTCGGGGGGAAGTCAAAAGCCACGCGATTTTTTTCAAGAACCAAGAACGCACTGAAGGGGCGGTTCCGCTTGGAAGTAAAATCCTCAAGCAATTTTGAGCGCCCGTCAGTGAAGATATCCTTCGCTTCAACGGGCGTTACAGGTCGTTTGCACATGATATTCTGCATGCCTCGGAAGGTGCAGTCATCAAAATCACAGGCGTAGGAAGTGCTGGTGATGCGAATTGAACCGTGGTCGCATACAGGACAGGGGCAAAGCACTTCATCGTCGTCGGATGGGGCGCCGGCTGCGCTTCCTTTTGCAACAACCTTCCCGTCATTTTTCAACTCAACAGAGGTCTCGTAGCCTTCACCCGCTTGCGAAAAGAAGCCGTGAAGGTTTTCCAACGATTTATCTTCAAGGAGGCGTGACGCCGTCACCCTGTCAAACCAACGTCCAGAGGTGTCCTTCCAAAAGACGAACGGGCAGCCCTTATCTCTCCCTTCGTTCTGCTCGCATTGATAGGACAGGGTTGTTTCAACAACGTTGGCCTCGCATACGGGGCATGATCCGAGGGGTGGCTCGTTTGCGAACAAGAAGCTGCGGTCATGTTCTCGTATTCGTTCAACCATGACGGTGGTTTCCTTGATGATTTTTTGCATGTAACTTTCCATCGGTTCTGTGCCCCGTTGGACCGCCAATAGCGAGGCCTCCATATCACCGGTAAGTTCGGGTGATGTGATCCATTCAACGGGAATACGGCGAAGGATGTCAATCATACGAATGCCATGCGGCGCAGCACTGATGGTCCCGTTGCGAGAACGGCGAATGTAATTGCGACTGAGCAATTTTTCGATGGTGTCTGCTCGAGTTGCGGGGGTCCCAAGTCCCTTGTCCTTCATGGCTTCTGCGAGGTCATCGTCTTCGATGTGCTTCCCTGCATGTTCCATCAGTTGAAGCAAGCTGGCCTCTTTGAGTCGGTTTTTGGGTTTGGAAAACTCTTCAGAAAACTCGTGGGACTCGAGGTCAGTCTCACAGGGATTGTTGGGGAGGCTTCCCCATCCTTCGGGGACATTGTCTTTTTTCGGCACCACGGCACGCCATCCCGCTCCTGCAAGGGATTCAACCTCTTTGATGAATTGATGTCCACTTGAGTGCGTCGTTCGTTTGGTGACCGTCCACGTGGAGGGAGGATGCCAAGAGGCCAAGAAATTGCGAACGATGAGGTCGTACAATTTTGCATGGTCACCGCCCAAATTGCTTGGAGGCGCTTGACCCGTGGGTATGATGGCATAGTGATCGGAGACTTTGGCAGTGTTGAAGTTGCGTCCGGCATTTGAGAGACCTTCGCTTTGGAGCCGGTCGACATGGGTGGTGTACTCGGATTGACCTTTGATTTGGTCCAAAGTTTTCGCCACGCTTTCGTGCATGTCTTCGGGTAGGTACTTCGAGTCGGTCCTCGGGTACGTTGTCAGTTTGAATTTATCGTACAGGTCCTGGGCGACACTCAACGTCCGTTTGGCAGACCATGACCACATCCCGTTCGCCCTTTTTTGGAGTGTTGTGAGGTCAAAATTGAGCGGGGGTTGCTCGGTTTTTGTTCTGCTTGTTTCTTTGGTTTCAAACGGATTTTTGCCCTGCAAGATGGCTTCGATGGCTTCTTTCTCAGCCAGCTCGATGATGCGATGAGGTTTCTTTTCCGGGTTTTCTGGGTCGTCTTTGTGGTTGGTTCGCTCCCAGCGGGCCGTCCACCGGGCGTCTCCCGCAGAAAAGGTGGCTTGCAGTTGCCAGTAGGGGAGAGGCACGTGGGAAAGGACTTCGAGTTCATGGTCAACGATGAGGGCGAGCGTTGCTGTTTGCACTCGGCCAAGGGAATTTGAGGACCGTTCTCTGCGGTTTTGGGGCAGGAAGGTGTTGGCAACACGGGAACCGTTCATGCCGATGATCCAATCGGCGTAGGAACGACAGTATGCAGCATCGCCGAGTGCGTTGTACGTTTCACCACTTTTTCGGCCTTCAAAGGCAGCGAGCAGTGCATCGTAGGTCATGGATTGCATCCACATCCGTGATGTTGGCGTCTTTACCTTGGCATGTTGAACGATGGTTCGGAAGATGAGTTCGCCCTCCCGTGCAGCATCGCACGCATTGACAATTTCAGTCACGTTCTTGTCCTTCAGGAGTTTTTTGATAGCGGTAAGTTGTGTTCTGTTTCGGCCGCTTTTCGGTTTGTATTCAAACTCGGTTGGGATGAAGGGGAGTCTCTCGATCGTTTTGCGCCAATTTTTGAAGGCTTCATCGTACTCGTCCATGAATTTGAGTTCCAGAAGGTGACCGATGGCCCACGTGATGATGATGTCGTCACTGTGCCAGTGCGTGTCCAGTTTTTTGCCCACGCCGAGAACGTTTGCTATGTCTTCAGCCACGCTTGGTTTCTCGGCGATGATGACGATGGACATGGTGAGGAAGCCCATCGCCGACCATACTTGAACCCTCCTTACCTCCGACAATGCGCCTTTCGCGTGCATGAAATGAATCATTTCATGGGGTCGTGTTTCGGAATTCTTGAAGGGACGCTCGGCTCTCTTCTTCATCCCACGGCTGCTCGGCTTCCGAACCAGCACACCCCACACACCCAGGGTAGCCGGCATCGATTAAATCGACGGCCGTGGCCTTGATGGCAGCCCATGCAGCGGCGGCCTCCAACGGAACCCAGACAACTTTTGCTGGCGGCAGGTCAATGGAGCATTGAACCAAAAGACGGTGGGTGGAACGTTCCAGTATCGAGAGCGTCTCATTCGGCACAGGAAGGCAAGTAGGAAAGGTCAGGCGAGAAGGCAGCCGGTCGCCCATGTGGATGGACAATGCATGCAGTTCCTCCTCCAGCCAGTCTGGGCCTTGAAGAACAATCTCCTGTTCTCTCACCAATCGACGGGCGGCCTCCCGAACCGCTGGCCACCGGGGGTCCGTGATTCGCATGTTTTCCCGGGGGCCGCCGCAAGTCTTGAAGGATGCCTCGCCCGAGAGAAATCCATGGGCGTCCTCTATCGGTGGTTTGGGCGCCCATGGTTGCGTGTCCAAGATTCTGAGAACGCCCACAAACGTTCGTTGAAAATTCTCAAGTTCACGGCTTCCAATCCGCTTGGTCGATTCATGTTGCGTGCCATCTACAAACCCAAGCGGGACCTTCCGGTCAAAGTTTTCGGCACGACCTACAACCACCCTTTCGGCCTTGCGGCGGGGATGGACAAAAATGCCGATGCGTTGCGAGGCTGGCAGGCCCTTGGCTTGGCCTTTGTCGAAATTGGCGGTGTGACCATGCTGCAGCAGGACGGCAATCCTCGGCCCCGAATGTTCCGTGCCGACAAATCGCAGGCATTGGTCAACCGAATGGGGTTCAACAACGAAGGTAGCGAAGCCATTTCGGAAAAATTGGGGCGATTCAAGCATCGAAACGGTGGCCTCAATGTCCCGCTGTGGGTCAACCTTGGCAAATCGAAATTGACACCGATTGCTGAGGCCCACGTGGATTATGCAACCTCTCTCCAACGCTTGTGGACGTATGCTGATGTGTTCGTTGTGAACGTGTCCTCGCCCAACACGCCACAACTCCGAACGCTTCAGAACGACGACCACCTCGTTCGCATCCTCAATGCCTGTCACGAGGCGAACGTAGCGTGCGCAGAGCAAGAAGGGACCTCCGTCAAACCTGTTCTGGTCAAAATCGCTCCTGATCTTGATGAACACCAACTCAGCACGGTCGTTCACACCGCAAAGGCAAACGGAGCCTCGGGCATCGTGGTGAGCAACACCACCGTCGCTCGTCCCGACCCTCATCATCCAAAGGAAACGGCCATCTTTGCCCAACAGGGAGGCATGAGTGGTCAACCCGTCAAAGAGCGCTCCACGGAACTCATTCGACAGGTTCGTTCCATCGCAGGCCCAGATTGGCCTATTGTTGGCGTCGGTGGTGTTGCATCGGCCGGCGATGCTTGGGAGAAAATCAACGCCGGTGCGACCCTCATTCAGGCCTACAGCGGTTTCGTGTTTGAGGGGCCGGCATTGACAAAGGACGTTGTTCACGGTCTGCATCGTCGGCTTGCTTCTCGTCAACTTCATTCCGTTGCCGATGCGGTGGGCAAGGGTTTTCAGGATTGAGAGTATTGTTAAAGGTCGGTTTGGTGGGATTTGCTGTGTGGGCACGCCGAACACGAATTCTCGTTCTCGGAGGCATCCTCACGCTCGCTCTTCTCGCCACTGTGGTCCTGCAGTCGCCAACGCCAACGCAAACCGTTGATGAATTGATGGCCAATCCCTCGGATTTTGTTGACCAAGAAATTGCTCTGCGAGGGGAAGTTCGGGACGGCACCATCGACAACAGCACCATGACCTTCGTGCTTGAAGGGGCTGAAAATTCACTGACCATTGAATTTCTTGATGCATCGGTCTCAAACGGTTTGGATGACAACCGAACCGTGTATGCCGAGGGTGTTTTGCGGTTTGACGGCTCTGCTTACGTCTTGGAGGCCGACGTGATCAAGACGTCTTGCCCTTCAAAATATGAAGAGGCCGAACCAGCGGCTTAATCTTCGGTTCGTTGCCTTCATATATGCAGGGCATAACCACGAGGTGGGATAGGTGGGGAGCTCGGCGTACCCTGTACCACAAAGCGTCGTTATGGTGGACTGAACGCCTTGGGGCGGCGAAAGCGGTCGCGAGGTTCCCGTAGGCGGACGTTGATGTCTCGCTCCCACATGACTCGGGTGCCATGACCCGTCTCCGGAAGGAAACGGGAAGTGGATAACCGGGGGACTAGGTCAGGCCGGGAACGGAGCAGCCCTACCTGGGGCCATGGGTGCTGTGGGAATCCGGGATGGAGGATGCCTGCGGATTTGGCCGCGCGAAGCGCACGTCCACCCTTGGCCCTCCCACCTAAATGTCAAACACCACGTTGGCGTACCAGCCAGGCCCGAGAAAATCGGGGACGCTTTCATGTCCACCTGAAACCTGCTCGCCGCTTGCCGCTTCCGAGACAGTCAACTCGTGTGTTGTCACGGCCTTGATTTCAATTTCTCGTTCAATGTCGGTGCTATCAATCCATGAAATTTGGCCGACGATTTCGAGACCGTTGGCGTTGTTTTCAACCCGAACATGGGCTTCAGTCAACCATTGTTGATGCACTTCGTTCCGGTAAAGGATTTCCTCTAACCAAGTCACAAAGAGCATGGCATGGTCGTGTGGGCTGTGCTTAGAGCGGACACGCCACTCGCCCGAGTGCCTTGGACGACGCTGAATGAACGGTTCAGCAGCAGGTGCCAGGAGGTAGGCTTGGATACCCAAAGCGCCCTCGACAAGGAGCGATGGGAAATCGGGGGCATAAACACGCATGCCCGCATCAGCCGTCGTTGGAAAAATCCACGCACTCAAGGCATCACCTCAACGCTTGGAGACTTGTAAATTCCATGCAAGTTCACCAATTCGATGAATCAGGTTTTCCTTGCTGAGCACGAAGGCTTCGGTTTGCTCGGCAGCCAAGATACATTCGCAAGCGGCGTTCGCTAAAAGTGCGGTCGAAGCAACGTCAAGGCCTCTTGAGAGGGCGAAGGCGATGGCGACCGCTGCAGCATCAATGATTCCAATCATTTGACGCAAATCCAGAAGACTGCAGGGTGCATGAACGGTTTCAGCATCGCGCGAATAAATGGTCACGCCTGCCTCGCCCGAAAGCACCACCAAATGCTTCCATCCATATTGGTTGATGAGTTTTTCAGCAGCTTCTGCACCGGTGGCAGCAGCCAGCCGGCGCCGCATCAGTTCAAGGCCATGCGATTGGAACAAAATCCAATCCACCCCTTCCGTGCGGTGAAGTCCGGTCAATTTCGGGTCTGCAATGACGGGAACTTCCAATTCTCTGGCCCGCTCAAAGAGTTGTTCAGCACCAATGTCCGTGATGACACCTTGCCCATAATCGGAAGCGATCAAGGCTGCTGCGCCCTCAAGGTCAGCGATCGCTTGATCGTACAGGGCATCCGAGGCTTCTTCGGGCACAGGGTCGTCATCTTCAATGTCCCAGCGGAGGACCAATTGCTCCTCGCGAATCAAACTCTCCCTCGAGGCCAACATCCGAGTTTTTACGGTGGTGATTCGGTCTTCTACAATGGCGATTCCATGGGTCGTGACGCCCTCATGCTCAAGTGATTCAATGATGCTCAACCCGGCAGCGTCATCACCTACGACGCCAAAGAGATGGCTGTCCATCCCCATAGCCCGTAGCCCTCGGGCTACGTGTGCAGCAGCCCCCACATCTTCTTCTCGAGATGTTTCCCGGAGCACGGGAACGGGGGCTCGTGAATTCAAATTGTTGGCAAACCCGTGGATGTAACAGTCCATCATCACATCACCGATCAGAACAATTTTCGCGGACTCTTTTGACCGCAATTGGTCCTTGATGGCAGACAGCGTATCGTGCAGGTTCGCTTCCTCGTCGGTCATACCCATGTGCTTACCTCCGCGTCTTGTTGGTAAATTCATTCACGATACGCTCGTGTTCATCATCGGAGATGTTCAATTCTGTTCGCAACGTACGAAGCATGGCGTGCTCATCAGCCGTGATGATGTTGTCTTGGAGGGCGGTTTTCAGCGTGGCTGCGTAAGCATCGTAGTGTTCTGATTGTGTGGGGTGGCTTCGTGCCCTGTCCAGCAGGGCGTTGTGAGATATCTGATCAATGCCAAATGCAACACGAAAGGTCTCGAGCAAATCGATTTCGTCTTGCATGATTTCACCATCGTCAAGCGCTTGGAGTATCATATCGAAGTAAACCTCTTCCGGTGGTGGAACCTTCAGCGCTTTCCTAGCCTCGTTTGAGAGACGTCTTGCGCGTTCGGGGTGCATGCCGAGGAATTCAACAACTTCATTGAGAAGGGATTGTTCGTCTTTGGTGATTTTCCCGTCCTCCCACGCACGAGCAAACATCCGGCGAACCAATTCTTCGCCGTACTGTGCATCAATCGAAGCCATGCCTTCGGGGTTCGATACGGGGGATATGAGGGCATGTGGATGGTAAACCATCGCGTCGTCAACATGGGAAAGCAATTCAAGCAAGGGTTGCGGTGAAACCCACAGGTTACCAAGGCGTACTTCAGCGCCGTTTGACATCACGTTTTCCTGAAAGATTCGGTCACGCAAGGCGTTGGCGTTTTCCCTCCCCGTTTCACTCAATGTGTAAACTCGCTTTCGTTGCTTCCCTCCAGGTATGTGCCGCTGAGCGATGTCCAGCTGTCCGTTTTTTTCCATTCGCTTGAGCGTTCTGGGAATGTGTTTACGCTGGACGTGCACGGCGGCTGAAATTCCAGCTTGCGTCAACAAAGCAGGCGCCTCCCACCCCCCACTTGGGAGGGTTTGATTGTGCAAATGGAGCAGCGTACGCTCTTCGGTCGTCAACGTCCCGAGGAACCCTTCAACCATGCTGCGCCCCAGTCGGATGGAGTAAAGGGTAGCACATAGGACAATCGGTGGAGCGACGACCTCAAATGCCGTGCCTCGTTGGGATTTTCATGGCAGGCAGAGAACGAAAATTTGCCCCTCGCGCCCGTACATCTCGTCCTCTCGGCGAAAACCTCACGACCAACACCCCTCCCGGCCAACCACTGCCTTCTCCTGAAAAGCGTGAGCATGGTTGGTATTTACCCGCTCCTCTCTCCCAACGGCTCCACGAAAAAAGCGCCCTGGGAACACCAACCTCGGATGGCGGCATCCTCCTAACCACGGAGGAAGTGATGTTTGCCCATTGGTACCGACATGTTCCCTTGCCCGAGCCCGTTGAGGTTTGGTTCCAGCAGGAAGTCCTCTCTGCCCCAGATGTTGGCATTCGCACCGTCGCCATGGACCTCCTACGAAACGGTGGTGAGCTCGTTGTTCCGCGTGCCCAATTGGGGCATCGATTTCCTCACCTCCACCCTGCAACATGGGCCATTCGATGGGAACGGCACGAACCTTGGACCAAACACACCGGGTTCAGTCAAGTTCGCGTACAGCACACCAACGATCCCCTGGACTGGGACGAACTGCACGGGTGGGTTGCGGATGTTCTTGGCGGCGGTCATGTTCCTGAACTCTGTGTGGTTGATGATGAATTTGATGCTACGGTCTACCATCTTGGGCTAGCAGACCCACGAGGAAACCAGCGAACAGTCCACCACCTTCATGATGCCGAGCGGCAACATGTCCTCCGTACCTGCCACGAGGCTCTCCCTATGGATGGGGGGTTTTTCATCAGCCAGCCTGGCGAATGGCCGCTTCCAGCTGTGGGCGTTGACCACTTTTCAGGCCGTTTTCTCCGCCATGAAGAGCGAACTCACCTCATCGAACCTGTGAGTGAAGGTTCAGGCGCCGTTTATGCGAACTTGTCAGAGCGCGGTTTGCTTTTGCGACCCGGTTTCAAATACGGTTGCAAATGGAGGGTCTACGAAGACGCCGTTCACGCAGAGCATGCGCCTTGGCTTGTGCAAACCCGTTCAGGGGCGCCAACAACATGGGAGGAAGTGTGTCTTGCGGTTCGTTTGGCGGAAGGCGTCAACAAGAAATGGCTCTGTGCCGTTGACCATTCAGGGGAACTCGCTTACCTCAACATCCAACGAAGCGGTTGAATCCGGACCATCCAATGGGCGCCCCCACGGGTCGTGTTGTTCTGCGTCGTGTTCATTTTTCTGTTCGGGTTTTGCACCCGAATTGTTCGGGCCAGATTTTCGTCCTGTGCTCAAGAGGGAGAGCGCAAACAGAAGCGTAAGAAGGGCGATGATTTGGTGAGGTTCAAGAAAAAATATCTGTGATTTATCTTCTGATTGGGCCACGAGTTCAACAGGAATGACCCACGACAAGCCCTCAGCGTTGGAGAGGATGACCTCGCCTTTGATGAGCATGTTTTCAACCAGCAATCCGTTTGGTTCCACGGTCAAGACAAGCATCTCAGCTTCCAGATTGGCCGTTGCTGGCGTGCTTGCGACTCGGTCAAGCGGGCCGTTGAGTTCAACGGAAAGAATCTGACTTCCATGACCTTCGGAGGCCAGGGAGAGGGTCAAATCGGTTGATTTGGTGGGGTCAACCCGTCCCTCATACGGTTCAGGTTTCGGTATTCGTTTCATGACATGCACGTTGTAGTCAAGGTCGATGGAAGATTCATCACAGGTGATTCTTCCCTGTATGCGCACAATTGAATTTGGTGTGCTTGGACTTGAAAAAATCAGGGCGTGACCTTCGTTGTCAAGGTCTACAGAAACAGCCCGGCCGTCGGAAGACGTGAGCTCGGACATGCACGAGCGGTTGATTGAATTCAGCACGATCGGTACAGAGGCATCTGAAAGGACCGTGGCTCCGTGGTCTGGAAGGTCAACGGCAAAACTTGGATTGCACTCAATTGCCTCAAAAGAAACAACAGCTGACCCGTTCTCAATCTGCACGTGTGCCGTCCACGGGACCAGAACCCCGTCATGGGTGCGAATTTGAACGCCTTCCGCCCCGAAGCTGGTGTTGTTTTGGAAGAGGTCGGACGCTTCTCCTTGATTCGCCCCGCTAAAGAGGTCGCGGCCCTCATCGGCTTCAACCACCATGAGCCATGGTAGGTTTGGATTGGTGTTCAGTTCGTTGTTCGATAGGTCACCGACACTCCTATCCTGATACGTCACCAAAACACCATGGCCAGGCAGGCGTTCGTCATAACCGAAATCCGACCGATGTTCAATGTAGACGTATTCATATTCAGCTATCTGGATTTTCAAGACCTCGCCCGCTTCGGACAATCCCGATAACGCCACGGTAGGCCCAAGGCACGGCTTGGCTGCTGTTGCTGGCCAGTCAAGTTCCAGGGAACGGATTTGTTGACCCCCGATAAGGTCCAAGGTTGCACCCGTTGCTAAGGCCGGCCAACGACCACCTCCGTTCCAGTTCCCACTGGCCATGATGTCCCAATCTCCAGGCCCTTTCCAAGTTTGAAAAGCCCCCTCATCGTGGACGGGGTACAGGTCAACCGCTCCCATTTGGTGGAGCATTTCATGCAAAATGGTTCCGACTCCGCTCGAACCGGTTTGCAGGCTGGCCATGGTGTAGTGAGCCACCGTCAGACCACCGCTAACCTCAATGGGGTCTTCAAAGGTGGTGAAATGACTCCAAATTCGTTCCTGAACGCCAGAACTCTCCTCTTGGCCTTTGGTGGAGTGGAGAATCAGGAGGCGGTCCACAACCCCGTCGCCGTTCAAATCGGCTTGGGCCCATTCAAGGGTGTTTTGAAGGTTTTCAACCGCTTCACGAGCAAGCTGTGCAGGAAGGAATTGACCGTCGTTGTTCGTGTCTTTGCCAGACCCATCGGCGCCGTACGAGGCCAGGTTGGAGGACGCTCG
>JAURDW010000046.1 GCA_030827745.1 Candidatus Poseidonia sp. | reverse complement strand
TCAATGCCTTCGGGAACGATTTGGTAGGAGGCTTGGGTGCCGCACAATTTCATGGCAAAACGTTCGCCCACAACCTCACCTCAAACGTCGTCGGGGCGCGACGGTGGTCCGCTCGGAGGGCCGCTCGGAGGGCCGGAAGGAGGACCGGATGGAGGGCCAGAAGGAGGACCGGATGGGGGTCCCGAGGGCGGTCCGCTCGGGGGACCGGATGGAGGGCCGGAAGGAGGACCAGATGGGGGTCCTGAGGGTGGGCCCGAGGGCGGTCCGCTCGGAGGGCTTGGTGCCGCAGGTGGGAGAGGTGGAGGTGTGGAAGGCGTTGCAGGAGGTGCTTGTGGCGGCGTGGGCGGTGTTGCTGGAAGAGCGGTCAACGGCTCGGGTGCTGTTTCTGGCTCAGGGGTTGGGTTCGCTGCGGGCGGCGTAAGGGGCGTGAGCAAGGCATCGTTGGCGGGCGTCAACGGAGCAAGGAGGGTGTCGGTGGCAGGAGCGGCCGTTTCTGGGGCAGAGGGCGTTTCGGTTGCTGAAGCCGCCCAAGGTGGTGTTCGAGGACCTTCTTCGTCCTCACCTTCTGCCGAAAAGCCCTGGCTGACCTTGGTCGCACCGCCTTCCATGTTTTCGCCAACATAGGAGGTCAGAACGATGGAATCGGGGTTGATGATGCCGCGCTCTTCAACCGACCCGAAGTCATCGAGATGAGAGTCAAAGGCACCGCTGAACAACGACGAACCGATGGCGTTGCCCATGGCGCGACCTTGCTCGGCTTTGAATTCAAAATCGGCGTCGTAAGGTCCCAACTTCATGCCTTGGCCGCCGCCGCTGAACTCAAACGACCACGTGCCCGTGACGATGCCAGCTTCGAACTTGAACTGGCGGGTCAAACCGGGCCCAATGGAAGTGATGCCTTCCACCGGCTCGTAACGAACGCCTTTGTCGGTAACGAGCGCTGCCGAAAGGCCGCCCACGGGGATGGCGGACTCGTTGACCAGGTCGACCACGACGAAGATCACGTCGTCGTCATCGTCGTCAATCTCCATGCTCACGGAAATCAAATGAGCGTTGAGGGAGCCGGCACGGGCGCTGTGGTCTTCGCTCATCAAGGCTCACCTGTTCCGACTGTCGGGTGGCTCTACTTCAATGGCTTGCTTCTTTGGCGTCGAAATCAGCGCAAGCGAAGACGGGTTTCGGAAGGCAAGGACCAATCCACGGCAGCCACCGTGTGGTGGGTTTGGTCAACCTTGGTCCGGTATTCGTTGTCTTTGGAGCCGGCGTTGAAGGCGTCGCGAAGGCCAAACCAAAGGGGGCCGACAACCGGAAGCATGTAGATCATTTTCGCAACCGCCCGGGGACCCCAATGGTGGGACTCCAGAACCGTCCCGTTGTCGTGGACGATGGCGATGCGAAAGCCTCGCTGAGCCAACGAACGACCCATCGTTTGCCCGGTGTACTTGAAGTAGAGATAAAACGCACCGGCGAAGACAAACCAGTTGACAACGAAGAAGACCAAACTTTGCGCCCCTTGGGAGAGCAAACTGAGGTTGTAGAGGTTGGCGATGAGTTGACCCCGCGAGAGAAACGACAGCACCACGCTGAGCATGATGACATCGAGCATGAACGCCAGGACACGCTTCCATGCCGGTGCGATGAGCATGCCCTCGGGGGCCGACCCGAGGATGCTCTGGGCAAGGGTGCCGCCCTTGACAATGGTGACGGGGTCCTCGGCCATAAGCAGGCGAGGGCTTCCCCTTTGTCAAAGGCTGCGTTCCATCCGTGCGAAGGGCGGGTCGTCAACGGAACCTGGACGGCCCCCCCCTTCAACGGCGTGAAAATCACTTTGTGGCGACCTTGAGGCCGTGGCCGTCGTTGTAGTTCCCCGTGACGAGCAAGATGATGTCGATGAGCCACCAAATGCCACCAAAACCGAAGGTGAGGAGTTTCAAGACACCAACGAAGATTTTCCCGGTGTAAAAACGGTCAATGCCAAGGGGGCCCAAAAAGACCGCCAAAACGAGGGTCACAACCCAATCTTTCTCGGAAACGGCGGGGAGAATCATCATTGGCGGAGGTGCGGCTTGCATGGTGTTTTGGCATCGCCTGACCGTATAGTCCTTCGTAGAACCTGGCTGAGGAAAGGCTGGATGAACGGGTGTGGCCGCTGAACGGCGAGGGGGAGCGAGGCGTCCTCAACCCTGGTGGGTGACGTGCCATGCAAAGAGGTGGCTTTCCTCCACCCAATCGAGGTAGGAGCGCCACGTCGGGTCGTGGCGCAGTGTGGTGGGATGGCCCAGCAAAATCAAGCCGCGTCTCGCACGGGTGATGGCCACGTTGAGGCGGCGGTAATCGGCCAGAAAACCCACTTCACCCCGGTCGTTGGCCCGAACGGTCGACATCACGATGACCTCTTTTTCTCGACCTTGGTAGCCGTCGACGCTCTTGATTTCCAAACCCGCATACGGTTGGCCGGACTCCCGCCCGCCCGCACTGTCAAACAGCCCAATGAGTTCTCGCACCTGGCCGTTGTAGGGGGAAATCACCCCGATATCCTCGGGTTGAAGGTCGCCCATGGCCAGAAGGTCGTTCACGATGCTAAGCACTTTGGCAGCCTCGTCGCGATTGGAACGGCTTTTGCCCTCGTCGTCGGTTTCCTCCACGCCCTCGACGGGAACAAAGGCCATCGGGCGGTCCCAATCGGGCCAGAGGAAGCCAGCGGGAGGAGGGCGTTGTTCGGGCGTGCAGCCGTCTTCCAGACGGTTTTCGTAGAAGCGTGCGCTTGGAAACTCCCGCAACGTGGGGTGCATGCGGTACTGCGTGGTGAGCATCATGGATTCCAGACCGCATGCTATCAATCGGTCAAAGAGGGAACGGTTGAGGCCTCCCGACTCGGCTCGTTTGCTGATGACCGTCGGCGGCAGTTGTTGGTGGTCCCCCACCAGCACCAGTTGCCGGCAACCCTTGACGACGGGCACCAAGGCGCTTGGCTCGGTGGCTTGGGTGGCCTCGTCCATCAGCACGATGGGAAACTTTCGCCGCTCCAACAAGCGGTGGCCTGCCCCGATGGTGGTGGCGCAAATCACTTCGGCTTCGTCGAGCAGGCTGGCGGTCATCTCGTCTTCCAACCTCCGAATTTCTTTGTGATTGATGTTGATGTCCCGATGCATCATGCCCTTGTCCTTGCCCTTGAGCGATGGGAGTTCTCGTTTGAACTTCCGAAGTTCGTCCTGCAAAAAGGACAATTCCTCTTGCTTCGGATGGTCTTCAAGAAGCGCATCAAGGGTCGCCGAACGCAAGGCCTCACGTACCTTGACCGGCCGGCCGACGCGCAAGGCTTTGACCCCCAAATCAAGCAGCCCCTCGAGGAGGTTGTCCACCGCCACGTTCGATTCTGCGGTGGCCAGGATGGGGCCGCTTCCCCTTGAAGCAAGAAGGTGAAGGAGGTGGGTGGCGGTGGTGGTTTTTCCAGTGCCCGGCGGACCTTGAATCAAGGTCATTCGCTGGCTGACGGCTGCGTCGATGGCCGCACGTTGGGAGGGGTTCAGGTGGGCTAAGGACGGCAACGGGCCCCGTTGTTGCAATTTGCCTCGGATCTCTGGAGGGAGGCGGGCGCTCTCGTTGATGTCCAAGACGTTGCCCAACAAAAGTTCGCGAAGCACCGTTCCACCGTCGCCTTCTGTTGAATGGAAGGCCTCGAGGGCTTCGTGCATCCGGTCGTGAGCGACCCGGTTCGCTCCACGGTCAAGCCGCCAGCCCCCTTTTCTCAAGTCGCGCGGTCGCTCCCCGACGACCACCCGAATTCGAGTTGGCCCCCGGTCGAGCACCACCCCTTCAACGACCTTCTCGCCCCATGGTCGAGACCGTGAAATCAGGACGATGTCGCCATGAGAGAACCGATGTTCGGGCAAACGTCCGCTGTCCGGGGACTCAAACACCACGATGTCCTCGCCAAAGAAACGCCCTTGCGTCCGACCACGAAGGTCGAAGAGAGCCAAGCCAGCCAAGATGAGGCGTTGTTTTGTCCATGTTTTCCAACGCTCTTCGACCGCTTGGGTCTCGTCGTCCAATTCTTGCCGTATCAATTCCGTCAAGCGGTTGAAGTGGTCTTGGCTTCGCCGCCAACGGTCCGGCATGGGCTCGTCCTTGGCCATCGGCGGCTCCGGCGAGGGGGCGCTGTTCATCCGTTTCACGGCCCCCCTTCGCCCCATGGAAGGACGATGTCATGGCGCCTCATCATCGTATGCATACGGAACGGGAATTTCTACGGACGGGAAACCCGCATTCTTAAACCGAGATTCTGCGGCGGGAGAACAAGGTGAGAAGGTCGTGTTTGGACGCAAGAAAAAGGAAAAGGACACCATCGGTGTTTCCTGTCCTTATTGCGAATACATGAACCCCCTCGGCTCGCAGACCTGCGAGCAGTGCTACTACGAACTCAACAAATCCGCTCGGGACCAACCGATGGCGGAGCCGACCACCACCGGGGATGAAATCATGGATTTGCTCCTTGGAGAAAACGAAGACCCCGAGGAGACGCCCGACGTGGTCCAAGCGGTGTTGGCCATGGACGATGTCACCGTTGACATCGACCAGTATGCTGTTGCACCACCCGTTGAGGGCGATGAAGAAAGCGTCCCCGAAACCTTTGATTTCATTGAGGGCCAGGGCCCAACGCTCGCTGAAACCGTCGTGGCCGAGGAGGAAGACGACGAGGTGCTCTCGGCAGCTGATGCCCCTGCCGAGCGCGTTGAATTCACGCTTGCTGAGGTGGACCCGCTCGCCGAAGTGGCCGAGCCCGTCCATACCGGAAAAGGCGGCCTTTACTCCCCTACCGTGGCCACGCCCAACGACGACGATTTGCTCGGTGAAGTGGGACCTGCTCCCTTCGAAACCACGCCTGACCTGCCCGACTTGCCCGATGACGACGATGAGCCCGCCGGTTCGCTTGCCCAAGCCGTGGTGAGCGAACCTCAACTTTCAGCCACCCCGATGGTCACCGAACCAAACGATGCGGCGCTGGAACCCACCGCTTCGCTCCCCCAAACACCCGACCTGCCCCTCACCCCCGACCTGCCCGACATTTTCAGCGATGAAGAGCCGTTGGAAGTGTCGGTTGATCCTGTTTCCACGCCGGGAGAAACAGCAACCGCTGACGAAATCGCCATGCCCACCGACGTTGAAGGGCCGGCCGAGGAGAACGACGCTGAGTCGGAAAACCGAATTTGGCCGTGGCCCAAAGGCGAGGCGTGGACGCCCACGCAAGTTTACCAAGAAGTGGTGGCGGCCATGGAACACATCAAGCACGGGCGTATGGAACACGCCGCCCACACCCTCGACGGTCTTGGCCCACACCTTGACCAAAACCTCGACATGCTGCTCCATGTCTCGGTCTTAATGCAACATTTGGGCCGTCACGACCATGTCAAGTGGACGCTTGACATGGCCGCCTATGTCCATCCAAACGACCCGCATGTTCAACAAGCCCGGGCTCAATTGCTCGGTTAGAGGGAACGCCATGTTGACCACACCCGAACTCGTCGTGGATGACGAACTGGTGTTGCGTCCGGTGGCGAAGGGCGCCCTTGAAGCGATGATCGAAGCCTACCATGAGGACGCTGCATCGGCGCAAACGGCGTTGCCGTGGTTGGACCCCAACGACGATGTGCGGCGGCAATTGCGGGACATGATTTACGACATCAACGCTCAGCAAGGCACTGACCGACTTCACTTTTGGTCCATTCACACGGTGGACGCGGGCGAATTCGCGGGCTTGATCGGTCTTGGTGACGAGTTGCAGTCCCCCCATTCGGACTTCAATTTGGGCTATTGGGTTCGCCGTGCGTATCGGCAACAACGAATCGCCAGTCGGTGCGTTGACACCATCTTTTCTTGGCTCGCCCAGCGAAGCGAAGCAACGCTCGTTGAAATCGCCGTCCACCCGCACAACACCGCAGGTCTGGCCACCGCAGGCGCCATTTGCAAGCGTTGGGGCGGTGAACGCCTGGAGGAATTCATCGGCATCGAATTCAACGAACGGACCGTGCCGCATCACCTTCATCTTGTCGACGTCCAGCCGGAGGCCTGACATGCCGACATGGCTCACGGTGGACAGCGACGACCTCCGCCACCTTCCCAAGCATCAGGGCCACCCCACCCGAAGCACCGTTCCCTTCCACGGAAACCCCGGTGAACTTTCCTCAACTTTTCGGGCTGGATGGCAGGGCTTCGTTTCTTGGATGGCTCAGCATGAGGGCGCTGTCACCCTGTTTTTGATCACCGACTTGCTCGAGAACGCCACCTTTACGGCGTTGTTTGGCGAAGCGTTGAGGCGGTTTCCCCAGCGACTCACCGTCGGATGTCACGGTCACGGTCACCGTTCGTGGTCGGCTTGGGGCGAAGATGTGGCCGGTTTTTCGGCGATGCTCGCTACCTCAACGGCGTTGCTCAAAGAGCATGCGGGCGACGCTTTTCGCCCGTTTTTCCGCGCCCCGAACGGCTACGTGGCGCCGTGGATGGCGCCCGTTCTCGCTCAACACGGCTACACCGTGGACAGCTCGGTCAATCCGTCGTGGCTGGTGGCGAAGAAAGCCGGCGGTGCTTCATGGACCGATGTTTGCGCCGCCATGTCTCGAGCGGGCGTGGTTGAACGGCCATGGTTCACTCGGTGGTCGCTGCCGGTCAACGGCCCTGCGCTGGTTCGCCCCCCTCTGTCCATCCTCGCGCGCCGCGCTTGGAAAAAGGCGCCAAAGCCGATGTCGACGAACGGGATGCACGGCGTGGATGACCCCCGGGTTGAGGTGACCACGGTCTACTGCCATGTGCTTGATTTTGCCCGCAAAAACGGCACCTGGGTGCCGCCTCTGCCGACGAATAGAGCCAAGTAAAACCGTGGCTCTCCCCCTTCCATGAGCGTGGTGAACTTCGCCGAGAAATTCAAGTTGTTTTCCGACCACTGGTCGCCCAAAGTCGTTGCGGAAATGAACGACTACCAGTTCAAACTGGTCAAGATTCAGGGCGAATTTGTCTGGCACGACCACGGCCACACCGACGAGGTCTTCATCGTGCTTGAAGGCAGCATGAACATCGAATTTGAAGACCGCACCATCACCCTCAATGCTGGGGAAATGCACGTGGTTCCCAAGGGCACACGGCACAAACCCTACGCCGAAGATGAATGCAAAGTCATGCTCGTAGAACCGCGTGGCGTTGTGAACACGGGTGAGGCGGGAAGCACCTTGACCGCCGAAAACGACGTCTGGATTTGACACCACGGCCCTCGGTTGAGAAGAAAGACTATGCAAAACCCAGCGGAGTGCAAACCATGACGGAAAGCGGTCTTAGCATCCAATCCATGACCTTGCTTGCGCTTCTTGCGGGCGTTGTGGTTTGGCGGATGAAGAAGATGTTCGGCGAGGGCGAGTGAACGGTCATGGAAGGCACCCCGTTTCAACGAAAGGTCTGGGCTGCGCTCAAGACCATCCCCCGTGGTGAAGTGCGCACTTACACCCAAATTGCGGTGCAAATCGGTCATCCAACCTCCGCACGAGCCGTGGCCAATGCCTGTGCAAGAAACCCCTACGCGCCCGAAGTGCCCTGCCATCGCGTGGTGCGATCGGACGGTGGGCTTGGAGGATACAGCGGTGAGGGTGGTGTTGAGCAGAAGCGAGCCCTCCTCAGAGAAGAAGGCGTTGTTGTTGACTGAACTCACAGTTCCGCGATGTCGTTTCGCTCGGTGGAGACGGCGAAGTTCTTCTCGGCCTTGGCGTAGACTGCGGGTTCAACTTGCCCTTCACGTACCAGGGATGAGAGTGCGGCCAGCGCGATGGCGGCCCCGTCGATTTCAAAGAAACGGCGGAGCGCTTCGCGGGTGTCGGAGCGGCCAAAGCCGTCGGTGCCCAACACGGTGTAGGGTCCACTGACCCACTGACGAATCATATCGGGCACGGCCGCCATGTTGTCGGAAACGGCGACGGTGGGCAACGGTTCAGCAAGCAGGGTTTGCACCCAGGGCTTCCGCAGGTCCTCGGTAGGGTGAAGACGGTTGTGCCGGTCGCAAGCCAAACCTTCTCGGCGCAATTCGCCGTAGGACGTGGCGGAGTAAATCTCGGCTCGAACACCGTAGGTTTCCAACTTTTCAACAGCGTCCAACACCTGCACCATGATCGGGCCCGAGCCCACGAGCCGCACGATGGGCCCGTCGCCCTTCGGGGCGCCACGAAGCAGGTACATGCCTTTCACGATGCCTTCGTCCACGCCCTTCGGTTTGGCGGGCATGGGGTAGTTCTCGTTGTAAACAGCGATGTAATGGAGCACGTCCTTGTTCTGTTCGTACATCTCCTCGATGCCGTGGCGAACGATGGTGGCCAACTCGTAAGCGAAAGCGGGGTCCCATGCTCGCACGGCAGGGTTGGTGTGGGCCATCAACAACGAGTGCCCGTCTTGGTGCTGGAGACCTTCCCCGTTGAGGGTCGTGCGTCCGGAGGTGGCGCCCATGAGGAAGCCCCGGGCTCGTTGGTCGGCTGCCGACCAAATGAGGTCCGCCACACGCTGGAAGCCGAACATCGAATAGAAGGTGTAGAAGGGCACCGTTGGATAGAGATGGGTGGCGTAGGACGTGGCTGCGGCGATGAAGGTGGACGTGGCGCCTGCTTCGTTGATGCCTTCCTCAAAGAGTTGCCCCTTGGCGGATTCTTTGTACTTCATCAGCACGTTGTGGTCCACCGGCTTGTAGAGCTGACCTTCGGGATGGTAAATACCGAATTCAGCAAACAACGGGTCCATACCAAAGGTTCGGGCTTCGTCGGGTATGATGGGCACCACGCGAGACCCGAAGGCTTTGTCTTTCATCAGGGAGCGCAAGACCCGGACGAAGGCCATCGTCGTGGAGACTTCCATGGTTCCCTTCGTGCCGTCGTCAAATTCTGCGTAGGCAGCGGGCTCGGGAAGGACGATGTTTTCGGTCGGCACGGTTCGCTTGGGCAAGAAACCACCCAGCGCCTCCCGGCGTTCTTTGGCATACGCCACGAGGTCGGGCACGTCCTCGGGCATGACGTAGGGGTAGGCTTCGAGGTCCGTATCGGTGAACGGAAGACCGAGGTCGTCCCGCATGAACTGCATGGTGTCCATGTCGGCTTTCTTCTTCTGGTGCGTGGTGTTCCGCCCAGCGAAGGATGGGCCGAGGCCGTACCCTTTGATGGTCCGAATCAACACGACGGTCGGCTGACCTTTGTGGGCCGTGGCCTGAGCATACGCCGCGTGCAACTTTACGAAGTCGTGTCCGCCCACATCAGCGCACAACGCCACGAGGTCGTCGTCCGAAAGGTGCGAAACGAGGGAAGCCAGGGCGTCGGTGTTGAAGAGTTCCGTGCGAATGGTCGCCCCGTCCGCCGTCATCAATCGCTGCTCATCGCCGTCGACCAGACCGTTGAGCCGATTGGCGAGGTGACCCGCCGTGTCCCGCTGGAAGAGGTCGTCCCACGAACTGCCCCAGAGCACTTTGATGACGTTCCATCCCGCCCCACGGTACCGTCCCTCAAGTTCTTGAACGATTTTTGAGTTGCCACGAACGGGGCCATCGAGACGTTGCAAATTGCAATTCATCGTCATCACGATGTTGTCCAGACCTTCCCTTCCGGCCAACGACAATTGGGAGAGGGATTCGGGTTCGTCCGATTCGCCGTCGCCCATCGTGTACCAAACGCGAGAGGCGGCGGTGGAGAGAAGGCCCCTGTCCTCAAGGTAGCGGTTGAAGCGGGCCTGATGGATGGCGGTCATGGCCCCCAAACCCATGCTGACGGTCGGGAACTCCCAGAAATCAGGCATCAGCCGAGGGTGCGGGTAGGAAGAGAGCCCTTGGCCCGTCACTTCTTGCCGGAACTTTTCCACGTGCTCGTGGGTCAAGCGGCCTTCAAGCCAGGCTCGCGCATAAATGCCGGGGGAGGCGTGACCTTGCCAGTAGAGGTGGTCGCCGGAGGTGCCAGCGTCCTTGCCCCGGAAGAAGTGGTTGAACCCCATCTCCCAAGCGTGGGAAGCGGAGGCGTACGTGGAGATGTGGCCGCCGATGCCTTCGAAGTACTTGTTCGCCCGAGTGACCATCATCATCGCATTCCAGCGGACGATGCCGTGCAATCGGGTTTCAAGGTCCAAATCGCCCGGGTAGGCGCCCTGATCGTCAGGGTGAATCGTGTTGAGGTACGGCGTGTCGACGACATCAATGTCCACGCCGGCCTCTTTGGCGGATGCCACCGTGGCGTGAAGCAGGCGCTGGGCTTCTTCTGCACCCAAGCGGTCGGCAACGGCACGAATCGAATCCTCCCATTCTTGGGTGGCAACAGGGTCGGGGTCCGGTGAGGTTGAGCGCCGTGAGAAGCCCATGTTCGGTGTCCCCCTTGACATGGGCTCTGTGGTGAGGGTTTTCAATCCCTCGCCATGGATTCACTCGGCCATGCTCCCGGGCGCGCCCTCCGGCGCAGCCGATTTTCGTCATTGATGCCGACGTTCATCGTTTTTTAGAGCAATCAATAAGAACCGACTTTCCGAGGCGTAGGACATGTCCGTTGAGGCTATGGTACAGAAGATGATTGACGATTTGACCGCCGCTCTTGGAGATGCTGCAAAGCACGACAAGGGCAACGCCGCCGCCGGCACCCGTGTCCGCAAGGCCATGCAGGATGCCAAGGCAGCTGCACAAGACGTTCGCGTCAAGGTGCAATCCGACAAGAACGCCTGAAGTCGAGATCGGCTTCAGCCGATGCACCGCCTTCGCTCAGCAGAGCATAGGTTGAATTGATGCGTTGCTGAGGCAACGCCATGCAACCGCTTGCTGGCATCAAGGTTCTCGACCTCTCCCGCATTCTGGCCGGTCCGCACGCCGCTCAAACCCTCGCTGATTTGGGGGCAGAAGTCACCAAAGTGGAAGCGCCTTGGGGCGACGACACGCGTCGTTGGGGCCCGCCGTTTCAGACAGGATTTGACGGAACGGAGGTCGCTTCCTATTACCTGGCGTGCAACCGCGGAAAATCCGTCGTTTCCGCCAACATCAAAACCGAACGCGACCGCGTTCGGGAACTCATGGCCCAAGCCGATGTCATCATTGAAAATTTCAAACCTGGGACGTTTGAACAACGCCTTGGTCCGGTCGACGAAAGCATCGTTCTCTGCAGCATTTCGGGGTACGGGCAATCCGGCCCTCGTCGAGACGAAGTGGCCTTTGACCTCACGATGCAAGCCCGGAGCGGCATCATGTCCATCACCGGTGAGGCGAACGGCGGACCTGCAAAAGTCGGGGTGGCTTGGATTGATGTCATGACCGGCATGAACGCCGTGGCCTCCATTCTCGCTGCCCTCTATCACCGAGAAAAGACGGGGAAAGGGGCTCGCATCGACATCTCGCTCTGGGACACCGCTCTTGCTGCGCTGGTGAACCAGGGGCACAACGCCTTGGCCGGCCTCACGCCCGGTCGCATGGGCAGCGCCCACCCGAACCTCGTTCCGTACCGTGCTTTTGAAGCAAAGGACGGGTGGTTTGCCATTGGCGTGGGCACCCAGCGGCAATGGGAAGCCCTGGTCAAAGCGCTGAACCTCGATGTCCCCGAGGCGTGGAAGGAGAACAGCGCTCGGATTGATGCGCGCACCGCGGTTGAAAAGGCCGTGCAGGCCGCCGTATCGAGCCACGACCGAGCTTCCCTCGAAGACATGTTGGCCGGCATCCCGTGCGCACCGGTGAACACCGTGAACGAGGCGTTGGCCGACGCACAAACCCGTGCCCGTGAAGGCTTGATGGAACACAACGGCGTGACGACCCTCGCCAGCCCACTTCGCTTTCTTCAGCCGTCAAAAGAGAACAACGAGGTTTGACCGCCTTCCCGCAAATAGCCGCCTTCGGTCAATTTTTCAAACGCCTGATCCATGCGGCGCTGACTGAATTGACGTTCGGTTTGCAAAAATTGAATCAAGCCTTGACGGTCCACCTGGCCTTGAACCAACGCTTCATCGGCAACCTCAACGGCGGGGTGGTCGAGGAAAATCGCCCGAATCTCTTCCAAGCGCTCGGGAACAGGTTGTTGCTTTGCTTCGCACACCGCTTCCAAGGTGCCGTGCTTTTTGATGAGTTTCAACCCCGTTTTCGGGCCAATGCCCTTGATACCGGGGTGGTAGTCCGTGCCGATCATGATGGCCAAATCCACGAGCTGCTCTCGAGTCAAGCCGTTGCTGGTGAGCATCTCCGCCAACTCGATGGATTGGGCATGGACCACACGGCCGTAGCGTTTCGTGCCGTCGTCCATAAGGTTGCGAACCAGCACCGGAGAGCCGTACAGCAAGGCATCCCAGTCCTGCGTTGCCACGACGTCGAGTTGCCCCTTGGCTGCCATCACCGCAGCCTGAGCCTCCCCTTCCGCAGCGGCCGTCACCCACGGCACGCCCATCAAATCCAACAGGCGTTGGGTCTCTTCCACCATCTGCGGAGAATAGTGCATGATGCGAGCCGCCATCTTCTGCGCGAGAGCGAAATCGCCAGCTGCCAAGGCTTCCCTGTGAACGACCTCAGCCTCTTCGCGGCGCGCCCTTCGTGCTGCCATTTCGTCCGCTTTCAATTCGGGCGAGGTCCCGTCAAAAACGTTCACCGGCTTGA
>JAURDW010000045.1 GCA_030827745.1 Candidatus Poseidonia sp. | reverse complement strand
GTCTTCGATGGTTTCACCAACCCAGGTCATCATGCGTTCCATGTTGCTTTGGTTGGCGCCAGCGATGCTGATGTCCCAATCGTATTTGGTGGGAGCGAACAGTTCGCCACCGGGACCCACAATCGGTTCGGTCAGCGGGGTGATGGGGTAGTTCAGCGAAACCATGTCGAAGTTCATGTAGGCCTTCACCGAGACGTTTTCGGGGAGGTGGGCGACGTAGGCAAGCGAACCGAGGAGCCCCTCTTCTTCGCACGCCCACAGGGCGGCAACCACGGTGTGGTCAAACTCCATCTTGGCCAGTGCCTGAGCCATCTCGAGGGAAACGGTGGACCCCGAAGTGTCGTCGTTGGCGCCTTCGTTGGTCCCTCCGCTGGGCGGTGTGAAGGCGTAGGCGATGTCAAAATGCCCGCCGATGACAATGTATTCGTCGGGATTCACGCGGCCCCAATTGTAGCCGACGACGTTCAATTGGTCGGGATCGTCTTCGTAGCGGGTGACCTCAACGAAATCAAAGCCGTAGCCTCGCATATTTTCGGCCATCGCTTCCGCGGCGGCTTCGTAGGCAGCACCGCCTTCATGGATGGAGGCGGAAGCGCACCACCGGTTGTTGTACGAACTCGTGAGCATGTCAATCGTGTCGTAGGCGCGGCGACCATCCACCAGCATCAACTCGGTGCTGTCCTCGAGGGGCAGCGTGGCGTTCCAAGTCTGGTCGCCGGCGGTCACGGCCAAATCGATGGTGTCTCGCTCAGAGTCCAGCACCAGCATGGTGACGCCGGTGGCCGATGCGGGCAAGGTGAAATTGACATCGTCCCGGAGCACGCCGAATTCGTCCATGAAAAAGACGCCTGGCGAACGGCTGACCGTCCAGTCAACGGTGCTCGTGAAGTTGAGGGTCAAATATTGGCCTCGGGTTGCGGTGGTGGGGAGGTCCTCGCCCGGGGTCAGTTTGGCGACCACCGATGGTGTCTCGTCTTCACCGAAACATCCCGAGAGAGGGGCCAAGAGAAAGAGGGTCACGATGACAAAAGCGGACAACCGTTGCATATCATCAACCCCATGAGCACGGCTCAAGGGCCGCCTGTCCGCCCATATAGGGCTGCAAAACTTCGGGAACGGCGACGCGGCCGTCCTCCAACTGATACTGTTCCATGATGGCAACCAGCGCCCGTGACGTGGCGACGGCGGTTGAGTTGAGGGTGTGGACGATCGGCTGGTTGGGGTGACCTGGTTGACCGTACCGGATGCCCAAGCGGTTGGCTTGGTAGTCCGTGCAATTCGAGCAGGAGACGATTTCCTTGTACTGCTTCGCTCCCGGAATCCAGGCCTCCAAGTCGTACTTCTTCGAAGCAACGGTTCCCATGTCGCCGGTGCAAATGTTGACCACTTCGTAGTGAATCCCAAGGGAATCCCAAAGGTCGGTGCAGTTCTGAAGCAATTCCTCGTGCAGAGCCCAGGAGTCCTCGGGTTTGGCGATGATGATTTGCTCAATCTTCGTGAATTGGTGAACCCGCCAGATGCCCAAATCGCTTTGGCCGTGGCTGCCGACTTCCCTGCGGAAACATTGGGAGACACCGACCATTCGCAAAGGCATCTGTTCCTCGGGGATGGTTTCGTCCATGAACATCGCTGTGAGGGGATGTTCGGAGGTGGCGATCATGTAGTACTTGTCCGGTTCAATGCCGTACATCACGGTCTCGAAGTCGCCCAAATCGGTGACGCCTTCGTAGGCTTCCCGGTTCATCATCACCGGTGGCTGAACAAAGGTGTACTCGCGTGAGCGAAGGAATTCAACCGCATACTGCTGGAGGGCAAATTCAAGTCGAGCGAGGTCGCCTTTGAGGAAGTAGAAGCGGCTGCCCGTGATTTTTGCAGCCCGCTTGAGGTCAACCCACTTGTTCATCTCAATCAGTTCGTTGTGGGTTCGAGGCTCAAAGGTGAACGTGGGCTTCTCGCCATGAACGGCATGCGCCGTGTTTCCCGACTCGTCATCCCCAACAGGGACGTCGTCGTGAAGGATGTTGGGGATGGACATGCGCAGCCGGTCTCGCTCTTCCATGGCCTCGTTTGTTTTGGCTTCCCACGCTGCGATGCGTTCACCTAAATCCGCCACCTGAGCGAGGATGCGCTGAGCAGCCTCGTTGTCTCCCGCTTTTTTGGCCGCTCCAATGCCACGGGCCGCCTCGTTCTTTTCGCGACGCATTTGGTCCGTTTCATGCAGGAGGTTACGCCAGGTTTGGTCGAGTTCAATGACGCGCTCGATCTTGTCGTGGGGAAGGCCTCGTTTGGTGTGGTCGGCACGCACCGCATCGGCGTGCTCTCGAAACATCGTTATGTCCAACATGTTCATCACCACGAGATGTTAAAACTCAAGATTTCGCTTCCAAGGAAGAAAAATCCACCGACCAAATACCCCAAGATAGCGCCGCCGTTCAGGAGCGGGAGGCCAGCTTGTGCTTTTCCACGAGCCACGTAAGTCATGAGGGCGAGGTAGCCGAGCAGGCCGCCAAGCAGCGTCGCCATGGCGACGTTAAAGGCCACAGCAGGGTCAAGCCACTGCATCGCTGACAACACGAGCATACCGGGGAAAATGACATCGCCAAGCCCCATGAACATCGCTTCGCTTCCCTTTCGCTCCGGTCTTCGAACAGGGCGTTGGGAATCGGTGCGGGCTTCGGAGGTGACGGGGGCTTCGGCGGAAATCGGTTTTTTATTTCGTTCGGTTTCCTCAATGAGCGAATAATCGGTCCCCTGAGGGGCAACCAAGAGAATGGGCAGCCGAAGCCCAATCATGGTGTCGGCCAGGTCAAGCATGTGTTTGGAGCGGTAGACCGCCCAGAAGTCGTAGACGGCCGCCAAGGCCATGAAGAGGATGGCCAACGCTGGAACGAACGTTACGCCCAACATGACGCAAACGCCTGCACCGAGCAAGACGCCCGTGGTGTTCACCACGTACCATTCGCTGTGAACGACCAGCAGCACCAGCAAGAGCACGGTGAGGGCCAAACCGACGAGCGTGGGGCCGAGAAGGAGTTGCAGGCCGTAAAGCGGGAACATGGCCGTCGTCAATTCGCCCGCATGGACCTTCGTGACGCCGTCTTCAGCGGTCAATGCAACGAGTTGCGTTGTGGTGTTGTCGATGGCAAAGAAAACATGGTTCACAGGTTCGGGGACGGGGAAGGTGCCTCGGTCGACCAAGGACGTGGTGTAGAGCCAATGCACCTGCGTCTTGCCTGCGACCAGCATGTCGCTGTAACCCGACTCGTCCATGTCGGTGAGGCGAAGCGAGGTGACGTTGTCCACCAAGCCGTTGAGCATCATGCGCTCTTGAACGGCGTAGGTGGATGGAGAGGCGGTACCGTCCCATTCCACACCCGTGACGCGACCGCCCGATTCGCCGAGCAGCAGCATGCGTTGAGCCCGCAAGGCCGGGTCGGCTTCAAGCGCTGTGAAATTGACGTCCAGAAACGGGGAATACCCCACGTCAGAAGCGGTGAACGACGCTTCCGTTTCGGGTTGGAACACGCTGAGGTAGGTTGCGTTGATTTGGGTTCCCGGTGCCAAGCCAATGCCCCCGTTGTTTTCCTCGAGGAGGACAGCCCCCGCTTGGGAAGGCGTGACGATGAACCACTCGTCGCTGTCAAGCAGCGTGCTTCCGAGAACGGCCGTTTCCACATCAAAGCCGGGGAGCCCCCAACGACCGCCCTCTTGAACGAGTTGGTTGGATTCGGGGAACGTCTGGAACCGGAGCAATTCGTTTCGGCCCGTGACCACATAAACGATGTCGTCGACGGGCACGGCGAGTTCACACCCCGGTGCCACGTTGGGGAGGTACTCGATGTTCGGCTCAGCCCATGTTTGACACGGGTAACTGGCTTGCAAGCCGCCCGTGTCGCTGTCCACCTGCCAAATGTGATCGCCGCTCGCAAACATCAGCGAGTCTCCAGCCTTGGTCATCGTGATTTGATGAGCGGCGTTGTACACGTTATGGTCGTGATGCAGCGTCCAAACAGGTTGAGCATAGGCGTTGCTGGCATCCCATGCGCTGATGTTCACGGTTGAATTGTAATCCTGAGGAAGAACGGTGGCGAGGATGAAGCCGTCTTCCCCCCAGGTCCCGAGGACATCGCCGTCCATCGACGAGGCGGTGCTGATGACGAATGGCTCGGGTTCAAAATCAAGAACGAGCATGTGGGCGAGGGGCACCATGGAGTAGAGAAGGGCGAGGCTCAGAACGGCGTACATCCCGTATTTGATGATGAACTCCTTGCCCCACCGTGCGAGAAAAATAATGAGGGCCGTGAAGGCAAAAATCGCCAAGAGTTCGATCGCTACGTACCGAACTTGGGTGGCGCCTGATGCCCCAAAGGCGTGCAGTTCGCCAACATCGTAGTAGGGTCGAATGTACATGGCGAGGGCGATGGTCGCCACGAACATGCCGGCCATGCCGGCCATGCCGCGCCACTGCTCCGCCATCAACGCGCCAAGGCTCTCGCCTTGCCGCAATTCATCCTCAACTTCGGCGAAGCGTTTTGAGACGCGGCGCTGCTCGCCGCCTCCATCCGCATCGCTCATGAAGGTGCCAGTTCGCCCTCTCATATCAGTCTCGCGATTTTATGCCACCCCTCCGCAAGGAAAGAGGCTATCACGGGACGGCCGCTGCAAGGTTCATGGATGAGCCAAACGCATGGCGTTCTTGGCTTGAGAAAACAAAAACTCGAGGCATGGCCCTTGGGGTGGAAGCCACCCAGCGCGCCCTTCGATCGCTGAACCTTGGTGAACCGACCTACGAAACGGTCCACGTGGCAGGGAGCAACGGGAAAGGCACCACCGTCGCCACGCTGAGCGCAGCGTTGACCGCCACCGGTATCGCCAACCTCGCGTTCACGTCGCCGCACCTCGTTCGGGTTGAGGAGCGGGTGCGGCTCAACGGTGTTCCTGTCGCTGCCTCAGAATTTGACGGGGCTTTGGCGACCGTGAAAGAACTTGAAGACCGGACGGGGCAAGCGCTCACGTTCTTCGAAATCACCTTTCTTGTCGCTGCCGTCTTGGCCAGCCGTCACGACATCAAGGTTCTCCTGTTGGAGACCGGGTTGGGTGGGCGGCTCGATGCGACCCGTGCGGCCTCCGCTAACATTTCCGTGCTCACGGCCCTCTCTTTGGAACACACCGAGGTTTTGGGCATGAGCCTGGTGGAAATCGCCCGAGAAAAAGCGGCCATTGCTCGGCCTTCACGTCCACTCATCGCCCGCCGCCCCGATACGCCGGAGGTCCAACGGGCCATCGAAGCCTGTGCCGAACATGCGGGGAGTCCTGCGCTGAACGAAGCCGTTAAACCCGCTTTCCTTGAATGGGTTGAGATGGAGGGCACGGACGGGGCGTTTGAGGAAGCAAGACGCCTTGCCCAAGCGGTTTGGCCGCACCTGAAGGGGACCGAGAAAGCGGCCTTTCCTGAGATTGGTGCCGTGCATTGGCCGGCTCGCATGCAACGGCTTCCAAGCCCCGGCCGTCCTGAAATGTCTTACCTCCTCGACGGCGCTCACAATCCGAGCGGAATGGAAAAGTCGTGCGAACTCCTTGAGAAGACCTTGATGGCTGCCGATGAACCGTGGACGCTGCTCATTGGCAGTTCCCCTCAAAGCGATATGGCGGCCTTTCTGGGTCCTTTGAGGTCCCTGTGCGAGGTCCGGCCCCCCGCGACGGTGGTCGTCTCTGTTCCGCAAGGTGGGCGCTATCCGGGAGTTGACGGTGCGGAGATGGCCCAACATCTGCTTGATGCAGGCTTGCCTGCCGCTCGTATCACGGCGACGCCAGCCGAAGCGATTGCATGGCTCGAGACCCAAAACAACGGCGTCCGGTGCGTGCTCTCCATCGGTTCCCTCTACATGCAAGGCAATGTTCTCGAGGCCCTTGGCGCCACGGACGACGAGGCCTTAACGGTGCGAGCGAAGGTATGAAACCAAGACGCCGGTTCATGGAGTACGGTGAGCGCATGAAGGACAAGCACTTGGCCATCCGCATCCAACAGTGCTTGGCCTTGGCAGAAGCCTCCAATTGCCCACGTCGCACCTTCGGTGCCCTTCTGGTGGACCCGGCCCGCAACGTGGTGCTGATGGACGGCTACAACGGGGGACCTCGCGGCGGCGGACGCTTGTGCGGGGGCGAGGAATGCTTGCGAGACACGATGAACGTCGCTTCGGGCACCCGAGTTGAAATCGGCTGTCATCACGCTGAGATGAACCTCATCTGCAACGCCGCGGCCAACGGTGTGCCGACCAACAACGCTTGGCTCATCGTGACGGGGGAACCCTGCATGATGTGTGCGAAGCTCATTCACCACGCCGGCATCGCCCGCGTCGTCATCGTTGATGGCGGGTTCATGGGCGAGAACGGTGTGGGTTACCTTGAGGATCACGGGGTTGAGATTCAGCGCACGGAAGGGCCAAAAGACCCGCGTGCATCGATCTGACCCCCTCGAAGACCAAAAACGGGACCTGTACCGGCCACGACTGTCCGGAATTCCACGATCACGGCGTGTAGTTGAGGAACATGAAGACGCCGAAAACAAACACCAAGCAAGGGACGATGAGAATCTCAAAGATGGAACGGTTGTTGCTCATCACGTCCAATTCCGTCCCGTAATGCATCACCGACGCATCGCCCGTATCGGTGGAGGGCACCACGGTGAGCAAAGCATTCCCGAGGGTCGGGTCGCTTCCCCACATTTCCTTGTCGTCTTCGGTTCGCGGGACGCAATCACCCAAGATGTAGACCGGGTCCCCAACGCCAAAACCAGCAACTTCCCATCGCCACTTCCCTCGCTTCCATCCGTCAAGGTTTGGACCGTAGTCGAGCTTGGCCTTGCTGCCGCTCCAGGCCTCCGGGTCGACAAGGATGCCGCCGGAGCCGTCATGAAGAATGAACGGCACGCCTCCAGATTTGGATTCCCGATGCTTCCACGAGCAACTCTTGCCACCGTCACCGTCGCTCGTGCAGACGTATTCATACGCATCCCACTTCCAAGCGACCAAGCCTTTGTGCGACCGGCCACCAACCTGCATGGTGGGGGTTCCAGCGACCGAAGGGCGGACTTGCCCGACCAGTTCGACTTGGCCCACCGCTGCGCTGCGCACGGGCGAGGTCGGCAAGTCGTTGATGAGGCGAACGAGTTTGAATTGCTTCCAAGCAAAGAAGAACCAGAGCAGGTTTACCGCCGTCACGGCAAGCGTCATGCCCCACCCGAGCACCGTGTGGAAGGAAGAACCGTCGCGCGCCCGAAGATCGGCCGAGAGCCAAATAAACGACAAGGAAAAAACGACGGCTCCGATGCTGTAAGGGGTTACGGTCGCCGGCTTGGGCGTACCAATGCGGGTCGGATGCTCTGCTAGCAGCGTTCCATCCCCATCTTGAGCAAAGGGCGCGTCGTACGATTCGGGAAGCTTGGGCACCTCAAACAGCCAATCGTCCATCACCGAACGAGCAGGGTATGAGGTGGAATCTTTCAACTGATACTTGACGCCATAATGAGGGAAGAACCGCCCTTCTGAGCCCGATACACCAAGGCCGGAAGTCACGTCTTTGACCAAATCTGGCTTGTTGTTGCGAATTCGGCGAAGATCTTCCTTCAAGGAAGGGGTCGTGCTGTACATCAAAAGAAGACCGCCAAGGCCTGTAGCGAGCAGAGCCCAACGGCCTCGGTCTTCTCGTTGCGTTACTTCAGGAGGAAGGTTGCTGTTTTGGAAACCGTAGTTTTCTGCCACGGACAACACCTGGTACCGAACGGGGTTCGCTTCGACCAGCATGAAGACCGAAAGGTGCATGTTGTCGCCGTTCGGCCCTTGACCAACGATGTCTCTGGTCCACGACGAATCGCACGGCGGTTCAATCACGGAGCCTTCAGGGGCGAGCGACCTTGGGTAGGAGTACGCTGCGTTGATGGCTTGACCCGTCTGGTCACGCAGCGTTAATCGGTTGGCGTCGTAAAAATCAATGGAATACTGCCAACTTCCTCCGCTGTCTTCGTCTTCCACCCATTCGCACCAATCCGTAGCGAGACCGCCTTGCTCCAGTTCCAACGGCACAACGATGAAGGCGGCTCGGGAGGCGTATTCTTCTCGGTCGTAGCCGTCCTGCACCTCTGCGAAGGTCAGTTCACTCACGTTGCCGGGCAACTGCGTCAACATTTCCGCTTCGTCAACACGGGGGACGTCAGGAATGGCAAGGCTGGTTAAATACAGCCCCCCCGCAATCAGAAGCGCCACCAAAGTGATGGCGTAGCCAAGTTTGTTGAGGAGCGTGGTTTTGGGGAATTGGAAGAAGCCGTGGTCAAGACCGTGGACGTCGGCCAAAGTCTTCATGACACGATGAGCGCCGCTAACGGTTTAAGCCCATTCCCATACGAGCGACGCCGAGGTTTGTTTGGAGTGCCGGGGGCAGGATTCGAACCTGCGAAGCAATATGCAGAGGAGCTTGAATCCACCCCCTTTGACCACTCGGGTACCCCGGCTTCGTGTTGAGCCGTAATGAACACTCTTCTTGACTATTCCTCTTGAACCTCGTCAACGAGTTCCCAAGGAATCGGCGGAGGAGTTCGTTTGGAAACGATTCTGCGGATGCGTTCAAGGTGGTAGGCCTCCTCTCGGTCGGCTCGCTTTTGATTGACGATGAACAACACGGCTCCGGCGATCACCACGGCCAGCATGGAAAGGCTAAGCACCGCCATGCTGCTGCTCGCGCCGTCGTCCGTCGCCTCTTGTATATCAGCCAGCGGAATGGGAACTTGAGGTGTGTGTCCCTCGAGCTGAACGCTCAGCCCGAGACGGCCCACCTTCCAAGCTTCAACGTCCCAAGTCACCTTCACCCACTCCCCGGTGGCCAGCGAGATGTTTTCGGAGGCCAACATGCGACCTTCATCGTCCCTTAGGATGGCTTGGGTGGTGCCTGACAGCAGGCCCTCGTTGGCTATTCTCGCATACACGACCACGTTATCGCCCACTTCAGGCCGATAGGGGGTGGCGGAAAGGTCGGTGAACACCGGTTCAAACGCAACCCACGTCAAGCCCACATGAAGCGGGGCCGAGGCTGTCCCCAAGCCCGTCAAGGCTCGTCCAGAACGGTCATGCGCCTCGAACCAGACCACCAAAAGGTCGCCCCGTGTCAAAGCAACACTCGGTGGTTGGAAATCCACGGTGCTCTCGTAAACCGTGTAGGCGTTGACGACCTCGATGGTGTTCAGTTCGTCCACCTGCTCGGTGCCCTCCACCGGCTGCCCCATCCTGTAGAACACGGAATGCATCAACAACGGCCCGGGCCCCATGTGGGTGTCGTCGTTCACGCTCACGGTGAGGCTGATGTTGTTGAGTTGGTTGGAATCCAAGCGTTCCAGCGTTCCGGGGGAGAGCACCAATTTCGGCGAACGGTCGTCCAGCACAACATCGTAAGTCAGAGCGTTCAAACCAAACGCCTCGAACCCAACGGGAGCCACGCTCACGTTTCCATAATCGTGGTACATGATGCCCGCGTTCATGGTGATGTTGAGTTCCAATTCACCGGTTCGTGTGATGTTGAAGACCCCTCCCGTCCGCCGTTCCCCGTCGTTGAGTTCCCAAACAAAGTGACCGACATCGGGAATATCTTGAGCGAGGACATCTGTGTTTTCATGAAGCACCGCCAAGCGGTGGTGAACGACATCGTTGCGGTGGAACCAACGCGTTGTTTCGTTGTGCTGCCCCACCGGCTCCATCGTGTCGATGATGTCAAGCCAGCGCAACGTCAAGGCCGTGTTGCCCGACCAGGTTAATGCGTTCAGGTGGTGCAAGCCCAAACCCAAATCTTGGCCCTCGTCAACCACGACCAAGGCCGGCGTACCGCCGTTCGCAGCAAAGGTTTGGGCGGCGGTCCAATTCAAACGGAACCGAAGGGCGATGTCGTAAATGGTCGATAACGGTCGCTGGTCAACCACGACCGTCGGTGTCTCAAGGAAACAGGTGTCATCGGCCGTAACACCACCGAACCGCGGTTCAAAATGAACGAAGCACACCGTTGGTTCGCTCTCACCCAACAGGGCAAGTTCAATGCGGTCCAACGAGGCAAGACCGTTGGCATCTGCAAGAACGAAAGACAACGTGTGTTCATGGCCAGCAAGGAGCCGGCCGTCCATCGCATCCAAACGGACATCATCGATGTCGACCGTCGTGTCGGCCCGCTGCTGCACCCTCACCGTGGCGAGATCATGTTCTTCACCAAAATCGCCTCCGCCTTCAAGCGGGTTGCCCGCAAGGTCGTGGCCTTTGACCACGATGCTGGCTTTCCCCTCGAAAGCCCCGACTGGAAGGACCTGTGTGGAAGCGATAAGGGGTAAATCAACCTCCATCATCGTCACACCGCGATTGACGCTGACATGTTGCATGGTGTATTCTTCAGGGTCCATGACGCCATCGTTGTTGGCGTCGTTTTGCCGTTCCAACCATGTCCAAATTTCAACACGGTTGTCCAGCCCTTCTCCGTCGCTCAACGCCATCCGCAACGGGAGGTTTCGCCCGGAAAGGATCACATGCTCGTCGGCAGGCACCTCGTTGCCCGAATCCAAAAGGGTCAACGAAGCCACATAGGGCGAGACCGTGTCGTGAAGCAACCGTGTGGGGTTGAGCACGACGGACCGGTCTTCGCTCGAAGACGCATTGATCTCGGCTGGGCCGCGCCGTGAAAGGCTGGGCCGAATTTCGAGCCACGTGTTGCTTGGTAGGTTCTCTTCCAAGTTCGGCGTCAGCATCGAGACCGAGAACCAACCGTCGTCCTCAACCTCGGCCGTCCAACTTTGCGACCAGTTGACGACCTGCCCCGACCACTCGTCAACGCCTCCTGAGAGGTTCTTGGGAGGTACGGCGCGAAGCGTCACGGTGGCTTCGCCTTGGCCTGCATCGGCCCATTGGTCTGAGATGCCTTCCAGCCGTACCCGACCGGTCGCCAAAAGCGATTGGTTTTCACCGAGATGATAGGGCCAGAACGAATTGGTCCAATCGTCAAGACGACGTTGGGAGGCGTCCGTGACCGTGAAGTCCACGATTTCCAAGTCGTTCTCAACCTCGTTGAACGGGGTGCGCTGAACGAACACCGTGGGGCCGACTTCAAGCCCATCAGCATCGGTTGCCTGCGTCAGGACATGAACGTCATCGATGTCGTCCAGCAACCAGGTGCTGGCAAACGTCCACCTCACCGTGCATCCATTGATGCTGCATGTGACGTTGGAAGCATCGGCTTGGAACGGGGAGAGGCCTGCACCACTCAACTGCCTGAATCGGGGAATGCCGTCAAGACGGTCAACATGCACCTGCGCGAAAGCGTTGGAAAGCGAGGCAGAGGTGCTGAGGTACACCACCACATCCGTGATGTCCGGAGCGTCCTCGGTCAAATCAAGAGGGTTTTGACGAGCGTGATGCGTGGTGAAGGTGACCGAGGACTCGGGCAACCATCGCATATGGACCGGTGGGTCAACGGTTTCCACCATTAACGGAAGGACGCTGGTGGTCAATCCAGCTCGTAGGCCTCCGTACCCGGTACGGACATGGAGGGGGATGCTGAGGACCGCTCGGACATCGCCCGTATCAGACGCTGCTTTCGCATCGTTGAGCACGCTTGATTCCAAATCCATGTCCAACGTTTTGTAGGCAGCGAGGTGCATGAAATTGAGGATTTTCACCTCCCCCGAACCAAGGAGGGCAACTTCCACCTCACAGGCAAATTTAGAGAAGGTTGAGGAAACCGTTGCCGAAAAGGAAGCTGACGGGCATGTTGTGGGCGTCGTGTACGTGAACGGTGCTGATGACGTTGGCAGGACTTGCTGAACACCGTTGATGCTCAACGTGAGCGAAGGGCTTCCGTTTGTGACCATGACCGTCATTGAAGCCCCTTGTCCGGACGCAGTCCCCGCCCGTTGCAAAGCATGGTAGGTCAGCGTCACGCTGCTGTTGTTGAGGGCATAAGCCGATACCGGGACGGTTGGATCCCACGCTGCAGAAGTACCGTTGAAGGTCACCCGGTCCCACCGAGCGTTCAGCCCAAAGGTCGCGGACATGCCGGAAGGTGGCCATTCAAACACGGATGCATTGTTCCATCCAAGGTCCAGTGACGGGTTTTCTGTTGGGCGAACGCAATCCAGTTCCGCCTTGCTCCGCTCGACCGTTTCGCCTCCCGAGGCTGAGACCGTGAAGGTGGGATGAACCGCAAGCTGTCCGCTCAAGGAGTAATTGAGGTAGGTGGTCTTGACGGGTTGAGCGAGATGGGCTGAAGACAGCAGTTGCTGTTGCGACATGGACCAGGTCAAATTATCCCCGATGTTCGTGACACGGTAGCCATCAAACGGGCACGCTACTGGCGTGGAGAGCGCCAGCGAGAACGGAGCGTTGACGATCAACCGACCGTCGGCATCAACGCTGGAGGCGTTGGCGCCATCAGGATGTGCCAGCACCTTTTCCGGGCCAAGAAAGACCGTCCGACCCAGTGCCATGCTGTGAATCAGCGGCGTAACGAAGGTGTCGTTGGTGGTCATGTTCACACGGAGGTGAACGGTGGGGTGCTCTAACGGGTCGAGGCCCAAGTGGGCCGGGAACGTGAGGTTACGATGGTGTTCAATGGGCTGAAGTTGGGCATCAAGCACATCCACACGGAGGGTTGTCCCCTCCGGGACGGTCGACCAACCGTCTAGCCAACCATAACCAAACAACGGGTGGGGCGAAAGGGAAGGCGAAGTCCATGTCCCGGAGGACTCGAAAACATCGATTTCCACCCCCGCGTCGTCGATGTACCAGCCGTCAGCTTCCACAAAAGTGTCTGAAAAAAAGGAAAAGCGAGCTTTGACGGCCTGCCCAGAAAGATTAGAGAGGTCGTACGTTTTCAGTTCAAACGGCCGGTTTTTGTTTGCAGAGCACCCGTTGGGAACGGTTGAACCGTCAATGATGCCTTCTCCGAAAAGCGGCGAATTCGTGTTCACGGTTGAGATTTGGTCGTGAAAGCCGTTCAGATTTGGAGGCAGC
>JAURDW010000044.1 GCA_030827745.1 Candidatus Poseidonia sp. | reverse complement strand
AGAATCATCATGAAGTTATTTCTGCTTTTCTTGGAGAGGAGAATTCTCCACTTTTAGATGAGATGAAACTTTTTTAGGAATTCAGAGTTTTTTGATATTGGTTAATCGTTGTTTCAGAATCCCCCACGGTTATGACCTCTCCGTCTTCCAAAAGAAGTAACTTATCGCAAATATTGGATAGAAGAGACATGGAATGAGAAACGATTACCACTGCTCCAGAACTCGCAATGAGTTCCTTAACTCGCTCCTCACTTTTCTTTCGGAAGGATGCATCCCCAACGCCCAGCACTTCGTCAATGAGCAACAAGTCGGGCTTGAACGCCGTGGCGACCGAAATCCCAAGCCGTGATTTCATGCCGGAGGAATACGTCCGGATGGGGCGGTCGAAGTGGTGGTTGAGTTCAGCAAAGGCTTGAATCTCTTCGATCAAACCATCAATTTGTTCCGTTGTTCGTCCCATCAACGCTCCGTAGAGGTAGGCGTTTTCCCGCCCAGTGAGCTCTTTGTGGAAGCCCACACCCACACCAGCAAGAAGCGACACGCTTCCCTTTGCGGCGATGGTCCCCGAATTCGGTGGGAACACACCGGCCATCATCTTGAGCAAGGTGCTTTTTCCCGAACCGTTTCGACCGATAATGCCCAACACTTCGCCTTGCTTGACTTCAAGAGAGATGTTGCGCACACCCGACGGCTTGACGTCTTCTTTGCGGTATTGGCGCGGAACAGGGTATTCCAGCGTCACGTCTTCCAAACGCATCACGACTGTCATACGTTCACCACCGCAGCATGCGCTTTTCGTTCAAAGACCATCGTTCCAAGCACGTAGGCGACCACGGCGATGGAGAAGCACATCGCATAGCCGTAGAGAGGAATGGCTGAGGAGGTTCCCAAAACCGCATCTCGCATACCCGTGATGGGGACCACCGTTGGGTTCAGGTGGGCCACCACCGCATGCCAGCCTTCGCCGAAACGAGAACTGAACATGTCGTAGGTCCACATCACCGGTGAGAGGAAGAACCCGGCACGGACGAGGAAATTGATGAGGTTCAGGACATCGGGAACCTTGCAGGCGATGGGAGCCAACAGCAGGCCGATGCTCCAACCCGTAAACGAGATGAGCGCCAACCAAAGTGGCACCAAGACAAGCGAGGTCGACACCGGCAGGTCGTTGATGATGAAGAAAGGCACCAGCGACGTGAGGGAAATCACGGAAAGAACGACGTTCGTGAGGGTTCCGCTTGTGGCAAACACCGTTTTGGGAACGCGGGCAAATTGAAACAGGTTGATGGAATTGCTCAGGGATTTTGTGGATGTGGTCAACGAACGCGAAAACAAGGACCAGCCGATGATGCCGACGACGATTTTCACCGAATACAACGGGTCTGAAGAGCCGACCAGGATGGTGAAGATGAAGGTGTACACCATGGCGAGCAAAAGGGGTTCCAACACCGCCCAAGCGTACCCGAGATAGGCGCGTCGGTACCGTGCGTTGAGGTCCCTTTTCACCAACAAACGCAGGAGATGGCGAGACCGCACCAAGTCGGCGATGACAATGAACGGGAGTCGATGCAGGCTGCGTTTCCCCCAGAGCGGAACGAGCCCGTCCTCGTTCTCGCTTGCATTCATGCGATTGGGTCCGTCCGTTTACACATAAAGGCGACGACTTTTGGAACGGGTAACCTCCCGTTTCATCCTCTCCCGAGGAACGGCCCAACCGCCCCATGTCCCACCGTTATCTTCAATGGTGAAAGGCGGCAGGCGCACCCATGGCCCTCGCTGCCACGTTTGCGTCAAAGATTTCCGATGGGTCGCTTTCCGTTGGCATCATCGGCCTCGGCTACGTCGGCCTGCCCACAGCCATCGGCTTCCATGACGCTGGCTTCAACGTCTGGGGCGTGGACGTCTCCCAGCGCACCGTGGACATGGTCAAGGCCGGCCAGAACCCCACGGGCGACCCCGACGTGGACGACATCGTTCCCGCTCCCGGCACCGAGAACTGGCACATCACGACCTCGACCGCCGAGGCCGTGCCGCACTGCGACGTGGTCCTCGTGACCGTGCCGACCCCCATCACCCACGATTTGAAGCCCGACCTTTCCTATGTGGAAGCGGCGGGGCGTGCCGTGTTTGAGGCGATTCCAAAAGGGTCGAACACCATCGTGGTGCTCGAATCCACCGTCTACCCCGGCGTGACGGCCCAGACCTGGATGCCCATCGTTGAGGAACTCGGCCTGGTCATCGGTGAAGACGTGAACATCGCGTATTGTCCTGAACGCTTCAACCCCGGCGATGCTGCGCACGGCGTGCGTTCGGTGGCCCGGGTCATCGGTTGCGCTGACGAGGACGTCGGTCATGCGCTGGTGGAACTCTACAGCAAACTGACGAGCGAGGACGTGCGCTACGTCGGCAAACTCGAAGTCGCTGAAGCCGCCAAAGTCATCGAAAACGTGCAGCGCGACATCAACATCGCTCTGGTCAACGAATTGGCCCGTATTTTCCCCGCCATGGACGTGGACGTGGAGGACGTGCTGTCCGCCGCCGCCACGAAGTGGAACTTCCACCGCTACACCCCCGGCGTCGGCGTGGGCGGTCACTGCATCCCCGTTGACCCCTACTACATGATTCAGCGAGCCGCTGATGTTGGCGTTCCTGCCGGACTCATCACGGCCGCTCGTGCCGTCAACCGTTCCATGCCCAACCACGTGGCGGGCGTGCTTCACGACCTGCTTTACCAAGCCGGCGTTCCCGCAGGCGAAGGGCGCGTGCTGCTCTTGGGATGGTCCTACAAGCCCGAAGTGGGCGACCCCCGAGAAACGCCCGCCGAACCGCTTGCAGAAGCCCTCCAAGCGAAGAACGTCCACGTCGCCGCTTGGGATCCTCACCTCGAAGGCGCCGAACTTCCCGATTCCGTGGAGGTCATCGCCGACCTTGAGGCCGCTGAGGGCTTCGACCTCGCCGTGCTCGTGACCGCTCACCAGGCTTGCCTTTCCCTCGATTGGGGGGCGCTTCAAGGACGGATGCGCCGAAGCATCGTCTACGACGGGCGCCGTGTCCTCGATTTGGAAGCGCTTGGGGCGCTCGGCTGGCAAGCCCATGCGGTTGGACGGCCTGCATCCGAGTAACGTCGGACCCTTCGCGAACGACCCAAGGGTTATACCTCAGCCAATTTTGGCTCCAATCAGCGAGTGTTCCCTTGGGTGTTGTTTGGATGAAATATGAATTGAAATGCTTGAAGACCAACGAACGCCTCACCGATGACTACACCTTGCATCACACGGACAACGCCCTGCTGCAAACGCAGTACGAGGCGCCTCTCGAACTCAATGAGGAAGCCGAGGGCGTTTGGCAGTTCGAAGACTGGCTCCCGGTGACCGACGCCAACGAATTCATCGCCGGTACGGTGACCTACAAGGCCGAGGCCTTGGGAGAAAAGTTGGGCCTCTCCAACCTCTGGGTGGCTTTTCACGGCTACTGGCCTGAGAAAGGCGGGCTTTGCCCGACGGGCAGTTTCAAGGACATGGAAGCCGTTCCCACCATTCAGCGCCTGAGCGACCATGACGGCCAAGGCCTCATTTGCGCCAGCGCAGGCAACACGGCCCGTGCCTTCACGCATTTCTGCAGCCTCTCCAAGACCCCGCTCATCGTGATCGTTGGACGGGAGCACGCCGGGCGCATCTGGGTGCGCAAGGGCATTTCAACCGAGAGCGTGCGTTTGGTCGTGGTGGAGGACGGCGAATACGCCGACGCGAAAATTCTGGCGAACCAGCTGGCCGAACATTTGGAAGGCTGGCAACTTGAAGGCGGGGTTCACAACGTCGCTCGCCGCGACGGCATCGGGTCGCTCATCATCGATGCGGCGTACACCATCGGGGAACTTCCCGACCATTACTTCCAGGGCATTGGCGGCGGGCCCGGCCCCATCGGGGTTCATGAGATGGCCGAACGCCTTGTTGAGACCGGTCAGTTTGACGGTCCGGTGCCGCGACAGCACGTTTCGCAAAACGCAGAACACAGCCCGATTCACAACGCCTGGCAGGCCGGCCGCGACCACCTGCTCCCGGAGGATTTTCCCGATGACGAGGTCGAGGTGTACTCCGACTACTTGCTCAACACCGCTCCAGCCTACGGACAGGTGGGCGGCGTGCACGACATTCTCGAAGCCTCCGACGGCCAAACGCACAGCGTGGAGCGAACCGACGCTCAGGCTGCGAAGGCCATGGTGGAAGCCATTGAGGGCATTGACATCATGACACCCGGCGCCGTGGCGGCGGCCAGTCTTCAGCAAGCGGTGGAGGCCGGCGATGTGGACGCCGACGACTGCATTCTGCTGAACATCAGCGGCGGCGGCGCTGAGCGTTTGAAGGGCGACATCGAGACGCGAACGGTCCAACCGTGGCTCTTGGTTTCCAAGCACGGTGGTGCGAAGACCGTGCTCGACGCCTTGGCCGAAGAATCCTAAGGACCGAGGCGCAGGTTCAAAGAGGCATCACGCCGAGCGGATGGTGAGGCGAGCGGCATGGTTGAGGCGGCGTGGATTGAATCCGAAGTGCTCAAAGCCGTTCCCGATGCCGTGGTTGAGGTCATTGACCTGCACCGCTCGGGCGACCACTTCCACGTGCGCATCATCTCGCCTTCCTTCGAGGGCGTGCGCCCTCTGCAGCGCCAAAAGCAGGTGCTTGCGGTCATGCGACAGCACATCCCTCATCCCATTCACGCACTTGACCTCAAGTGCATGACCCCAGCACAGGCCGAGACCGCAGGCGACACGGCCTTTGACCCGCACGGCGGCGGTCAGGGTGTGCACCTTCGCCGAATCCAACGAAATCAGGAGTGAACCCCATGAACTGGACCCCCGAAGAATTGCAGAGCCTTGTTGACGACCACCCTCTCGTGCTGTTCATGAAAGGCAGCCCAAACGAGCCGCAATGCGGGTTTTCCAACCGGGCCGCTCAGGTGCTTCAATCCCTTGGCGAAGAATTTGCCTCGGTCAACGTCTTGAGCGACCAACGGGCCATCCCCTCCATCTGTGCGTGGTCGGATTTCCCCACCATGCCTCAAATCTTCGTGCACGGCGAACTCATCGGCGGGTCGGACATTGCGCTTGAGATGCTGCAGGACGGCAGCCTGCGTGAGATGTTTGACGCTGGCCGTCAAGCCTGAGACCGGTCGTGCGAAGAATAAAGCGAACGCTCCTTCTCGGTGAAACGATGCCCGAGTTGCTCCCCGGCGGTGTCTATCCGTGGCACGCTTACGACGCCACAAAAGCTGGGCATTACAGCCAACTGCAACTCAAACGGTGCATGGAAGACCGGAATCCGCTTCTCCCCCTGATGGAGGACAAACACCGTTCTCGTGAACTCGTGGCGTCCAAGCAGGTGTGTCATCTCACTGAACTCTATCACTGGTCGGAGGACGTGAACATCGATTGGGACAACCTTCCCGAGCGATGTGTCATCAAAACCAACCACTGGTCAGGAGACGCCCTGTTCATCATGGACAACGGTCCCGTTCCGCTGGCCAACGTCCCTCGAAAGTTTCGGTTGCTCTCTCGCACCGACAACCGCTACCGTGTTATTCGGAACTGGCGCGATCAAAACGGAAAATACTGGCCGAAATGGCGGATTGAACGGTCGCTCCGTTGGTGTTTACGCCAACCGTTTCCTGCGCCGCTTGAATGGGGTGCAGCCACCATCGCGCCGAGGGGCGTGATGATCGAAGAGTTGCTCACCGATGACAACAACCTCCCCAACGATTGGAAAGTTCATGTCTTCCACGGCAAGGCAGGTTTTATCCAGTACGACACCGGAAGAATGATCTCGCATTCCCAATCCATCTACACGCTGGACGGTCAGCGCATTCACCAAACCAACGGCCGATGGAGTGAGGAGGGCACGCCCAACGAGATCGTCTCCGTTCTTGGCAAGGACAGAATCGACGAACTCATCCACATCGGGGAGCGGCTGGCCGAAGACATTGACTACTCCAGAGTTGACCTTTTTTTGGCCGACGGCAAGTGGTACTTCGGTGAATTCACCAACTACCACAACTCGTGTCATCCTCAATCGATCGAATGGGAGGAACTCGCCGGTGGGTTGTGGTTGAACAAGCCGGACTCGGATTCAATACGTTGAAATTAAACGGCGATGAGCCCAAAACAGTGGGAAGGTCATGACAATCACTTCATCCTCAAGAAAACTTGCCGTTCAAGGCGGCGAACGCATCGTGGACTTTGACAACAAGGCGTTCAAACCCATCCCTCAAGCGGGCATTGATCTCGCCGTACAGGCCATGCAAGCGGGCATGATGTACCGCTATCAGCCGAAAAGCAACGAGGCCTCCATCACGGCCAAGCTCGAGAAAGCCTTTGCCGAGCACATGGGCGTGAAGCACGCCGTAGGAACCAATTCCTGCGGGTCGGCGATGTTCATTGCGCTCAACATTGTGGATGTTCAACCGGGCGACAAAATCCTCACGAATGCGTTCACCTTCCACGCTGTCCCGAGCGTGATCCAACATGCCAGAGCCGAACCTGTCCTGGTTGAGAGCAACCGCGAATGGGGCATGGACGCCGAGGACTTGGACCGGAAAGCGGCCGAGTCGGGGGCCAAGGTGCTCCTGATGTCCTACATGCGGGGGCACGTGCCCGACATGGACGCCGTCATGGCGGTTGTCAAGAAGCACAACCTCGTGCTCATCGAGGATTGCGCTCACGCCTACGAGACAAATTGGAACGGGCAGCGTCTCGGCACCTTTGGTGAAATTGCGTGTTTCTCAACCCAGTCCTCGAAGGGCTTGAGCGCAGGCGAAGGCGGCCTGTTCATCACCGATAACGACGAATACGCCGCCAAAGCCGTGTTGTACGCCGGTTCCTACGAGCGTCTTTGGAAGAAGCACTTTGACTTGGACGCCGACATGATGAACATGTTGCAGAACCAAATCCCGGGTTACTCCATGCGCATGCAAGAGGTGACGGCGGCCATGTTGACGCCTCAAATCGCTCGGTTGGCCGAAATCAAAGCGGTGCACGTGGCGAACTGGAACCTGCTGCATTCGCTCATCGCCGACCACCCGAACATCGAAATTCCTCCGGCCTTGCCTCAAGTGGACAGTTTCTGCGACACCATGCAGTTCCACCTCGTCGGTCTGTCTCGCGAGGACGCCGACCGATTCATCGAGGTCATGAAACTCGAGGGCATTCCGATGCAAATCTTCGGGGTGGACCGAAACGCTCGCGACTTCCGTCAGTGGGAATACATTGAGGCGCACAAGGATGCGTTGAGCGCGACCATCTCGAACATCGAGTTCGCCTGCGACCTTTCCTTGCAGCCCCACTTGACCGAAGCCAACATCCGAACCATCGCTCAGGTGCTGCACGATGTCTTGGCGTACGTCAACGGGAATTGAGACCTCGCCGTGAACCTCGTTTCTTGCCCGCCGAATGGGTGGATGAAACCGTCCTCAAAGGGTTGGCTTGTTAAGGGAACCGCACCTCGAGAGGCTTGGATGTCCGACGTCAAATCCCCTTCCTTGGCCCGAAAGTGGCTCATGCGTCAATATTGGCGCATGCAACAATCCCAAGCGGTGGTCGGGTTGTTGTTGTGGGGCACCACCATCACCTTGCTGGTGTGGCCTTACGTGCGCTGGCGTTTTGAGACCTCGTGCAGCGACAGCCTGTGTTTCAACGACACCTTGCTCGGTATACCGGCCACCTATCTCGGTCTCTTGACCATCTTCCTGACCGTCATGTTTGGCGTCCTGACCATCGGTTACCTCTACGACCAAGTCTTCTCGCTGTGGACCGAATACAGCAGCGTCGCCATGGAGCGCAACCCCTACGTGACCTATGCGCTGACGCCCAATTGGATGATGATCACGGCGTTGCAAGCCGAAATCCTTCGACGGCAATCGGAAGGCGACGAAGCCATGCAGGCCCAAGCGGATTGGTTTTTGGCCTGGTGCAAGCAGTACGCGGAGGGAGAAATGTTTGCACGTGCGGTCCAACAATGGGACAAGGACATGGGGCCCACGCCGACGTTTTGGTTCACCGATGACGCCGCCATGGAGCGCGCTCGAGCCCTCAAGTTCGATGACGAGGATTGAGCAAGCCTTGATGGCGCACCGCCCCCGCTTTCCCATCATGGCCCGGCCTTCGCGATGGAGTTCCGAACGTCAGGCCAACCGAGAACAAGCCGAGTGGATTGTTGGCTGGCTCCGGCGCAACGGTCCTGCCACCACCCCCGAAGTGATCGCTGCGCTTGAGGCGGATGGCCGTGAAGTCCGCGCCCATGTCCTCCAGCGGGCGCTTCGCCGCTCGCCCTTCGTGCACTGCATCGGCAAGGAAGACGGTGAGCGCGGTCCTGTGAGCCGATGGGCCTTCGCGGTGGACCCACCAAACGAGCCCTGAGATGTGGAAGAGGTTGATAGCCAACGGTGCGAGGTCGGGGCATGCCCGCCACGACCGTGCGACGACCGTCAAGCGGTCGGGACGCAGGGTGGCTGATGGGGGCTGACCTGCTCGCCGTGGGCTTGGCGTTTTTTGGCCAAATTTTACTCGTGAATGCCTTGCTGGCCGAGCATTACGGCTGGATGGTGCTCGCCATCGACCTCTATGCGTCGCTGTTTCTCGTGGTCGACCTCGGCTTGCCGACCTTGTTGGCGAGAGACGGTGCCAACGCTCCGCATCGGGTTCGTCCTGCCGTGTTGCGCACCTACCGTTTGCAAGCGTTGGCGGCTGTCCCCTTTGTGCTGCTCGCCATCGCTGTTCGCCCTGACCGCTGGTTGAACATGGACGCTCCGGGTTGGTTGCTGGTGGCGGCTGGGATGACCGCTGTGGCCCATGTTGCCTCCTACGCACCCCGCTCGGCCCTGAGGGCCTTGGGTGAAGCTCGGCTTGAGGCGGTTTCCAAGGTCGTCGAACGTGGAGTTACCGTGGCGGGGTACGGCGTGCTTGTGGGGCTGGATTCCACTTCGCCCACGGCCTTCATGGGGGCGTTCTTGCTCGGAGCGGTTACCGGTTGGATGCTGGCGTTTGGTCTGGTGCTTCGGTGCGCTCCCGCCGCTGAACCCTCGGCTTCGTTGGCGCCGCTTGGAAGCGATTGGGTCTCAACTCGCCACCTGCTGATGGCCGCTCTCCCGTTTGCCATCACGCTGGGGGTGCTTCCCTATGTGATTCGGCTTGAGAAGTTCCTCGTGGCCGCCTCGGGAGGAGCTGAACTCGCCGCCGTGTTTCATGTCGCCCAGCTGGCCTGGTTGGCGGGTTTGGTCGTGCCGGCTGCGCTTCGCTCGGCGTTGTTGCCGGTTCTTGGCCACGCTCGCGACACACCCGCACGGTATCGGCGCGAGATGCACCAAGCCCTTGACATGTGCTTTGGTTTGGTCCCCTATGGCCTGTTCGGAGGGTACATTCTCGTGGCGTCCCTGGCCCCGGTGGCCTTTCCTGCGGGCTACTTGGACGGAACCTACGGCGCTTCGGCCGTTGACCTGTTTGCGGTTTTGCTCGCCGGGTGGGCTGCGACGTTGCTCGCCACACCCACCTACACGGCGTTGATGGCGGGTTGGCATCCATGGCGTTTTACGCGGTTCATCTTCAGCGTGCTCGTCCTTGCATCGCTCGCGGGGACCGTGTTGGTTTTCGGCTTGGCCACGGACGACGGGACCAGGCTCTATGCCGCCGCCATCGCCAGTTCGGTTTCGGCGGTCGCCCTGCTCGTCCTCTCGTGGTGGATGAGCGGTCAGTGGGGTTTTGTTGTACAGCGACGGGACGAATGGTGGTTGACCGCTGTGGGGGCCTCCTTCATCGTCATCGGCTTCGCCACCCACACAGGTTGGTGGGTGTTGGGTCTGCCCCTCTTTGCGTTCACGCCTCAAGCGTGGCGAGCAGTTCGCTCCACGCTTCGGTGACGGTTTCCCTGTTGGCGAAGGCCAAGCGTTCTTCCACCGATTCATCGGCTTGCCAGCCTTGACGCAGCGCATGCTCAATACCGTCGGCCAAGGCTTCAGGCGTGGCTTCCCGAACCCATTCATCGGGCAAGTAACGTCGCACTTCACCCACATCAACACTCACGACCGGCGTGCCGCACAACAGCGACTCCCTCGCCACCAAAGGACCGGCCTCTCTCGTTGAGGTGACAAGGGTCACGTCGGCCACCAGCATACGGTCGTAGACGATGCTGCGGGGTTGGTGGCGCAGGGAGGTGATGCCGACCATCCATCCGCGCTGCTCCAAGGCTTCACCGGTTTGAAGGGCGAGCAAATGGCGTTTCTCAGGTCGACGCGGGTCGGCGGGGAAGAGGATGTCAATCGCCTCCTTTTTCCACGGCTTTGTCAGGGGCCTCACGGGGCGCCGCCACTCTCGGTCCACTTCCGTAAGGCACGGTACGGTAACGGTACGAACGGGCGTTTCAACGGCCGTTGCGACCGCGTGTTCAAGCCGGAGAGAGGCGCACACCAGCGTGTGGCACGACCCCATCAAACGCTCAACATGCGGTTTGAGGTGGGCTTGCTGAAGGGCCACGTCCACATCGTAACCGTGGACAATCCCCATCCATGGAACGGACCAGCGCTTTGCCAGACGGTCCGCCAGGGCAGCGACCGGCCATACGGTGTGGCAGAGGATGGTATCGGGGCGCCATCCGTCGAGTTGCTTTTCCACCCAAGCCGCCTTTCGGCCCACGCTCGCCAAGGTGAGGCGAGGGTAGGGGTGGTCGGGGAGAGCGAAAAACCTCGGAACGAGAACGGTCTCGCCCCGATGGTTCCAAAGGCGGGGGGCTTTGGCCACCCCCATCATGGTGGAACGGCGTGTTTCGGCATACTTCGGCATGCGGGGCAGCGGGTTGAGGACGCGCACTTCGTGGCCCATGCTTCGCAACAGTTCGATGTGGTCGTCAACAAACACGCCACGGCTGCTGTTGGCCGGAACGGGATGGAGCAAACTCACGACGAGGACCTTGACGGTGAACCCTCCATCATTGCAAAGCGGCGTGGATTTCAGCGAGGTTTGCCGCCACACCGGCGCGGTCGTTGAAGAGGCCTGAGCCCACGACGCAATTGCTCACGCCCCAGTCTCGGAGCATGGCGATGTTGTGCGCCTTGACGCCACCGTCGACTTGAATCTGCACCGGTCGGCCTCCCGCAGCGACCTGTTCATCGATGGCGTGGGCGAGCCGCCGAATTTTCGCCTCCACGTTGGGGATGAAGGATTGACCACCAAAACCGGGGTTGACGCTCATGATGAGCACCAGGTCGATTTCGCTGAGCACTTCCAAGGCAGCCTCGACGGGCGTACCGGGATTCAACACCACACCGACCGTGGCCCCGCCTTCTCGGATGGCGTTGAGCAAACGGTGCAGGTGTTTGACCGCTTCAACATGGACCGAAATGTGGTTGCATCCGGCGTCGATGTACTGTTGAAACGACGCTTCGGCGTTCTCCACCATCAAATGCGCATCAAACACCGCATCGGGCCCCAGCGCCTCGCGTAGGCGGCGAATGACGGGTGGCCCGAAGGTCAAGTTCGGGACGAAATTTCCGTCCATGACGTCGAGGTGGAGCCAGTCTAAACCAGCGTCCATCGCTTCACGGCAGTCGGTGGCAAGGTCGGCCAGATTGGCGGTGAGGACGCTCGGTGCGATGATCATGGGGACCCTTATCCACGCCAACGGACGCCATTTGATGAGGCTTGTTATGCCGCCAAAGCGTCATTCCCTCCCGCACAAACCCCTATAATGCTTCATTTGGAGGCCAAGAACGGTGAAGACATGGGTGAAGTACGCAACATCTCCGACGCTGAATTCAACGAGACCATCAACAACGCCGAATGGGTGATTGTTGACTTTTGGGCGCCTTGGTGCGCTCCGTGCAAGGCCATTGGACCCGTTCTCGAAGCCGTGGCCAACGAGCGCGAAATCGTGGTGGCCAAGGTCGACACGGACCAAAACCAAGCCACGGCCGGCCAACTTGGCGTCCGAAGCATCCCCGCCCTCTTCATGTACCGCAACGGCACCATGGTGTCCAGCAAAACAGGCGGCATGCCCAAACCCAAGTTGCTCGCTTGGATCGACGAAGTGATGAGCGCCGACGACTTCTGAAATCAATTCAAGCGCTGAAGGCGAGCTTGCTTCTCGTCGCCCACATCGCGCAGCAAACGCTCCCGCAGGGCTTCGTGCAACCACATGCCTTCGTCAAGTTCCAACAACAAACCGTGCTGGAGCAGGTTGCTTGGTGGCGGTCCGTTCCAATCCACGCTGGTAGCCAACCGTTCCCAAGGAATTGGCGTTTCGGACACGGCGAGGGTGGCCAACATCTCCTTTTCCTGTTCAGGAAGCCGGGTAAGGATTTCTTCGTCGAGGAAGCGCAACCAGTCCTTGTGGGTTGGTTGCCCGTAGAGTTCGAGCAGTTCAAGCGCCAGGGGGTGGCCTCCGGTGGCCGCATGCACCTCCTCGGCGGAGGGGGCTTCTGAGGTGAGCGTTGCAAGCCACGCAGAGATGGCTTCAAGACTCAACCCCTTGAGCGGCATTTCTCGCACCGTGTCTCGGATGTGAACATCTCTGCGGTCGTAGACGTTCATCTCGGTTCGCGAGATGAGCAGCATCCGAAGCGGGGCTTTCTGCGCCAGTTGAAGCAAGGAGCCAAGCAGGTGACGTGCATTTTCTGCGATGTGATGGACGTCGTCCAAAACGATGAGCCAATACGGCGGCGGGCCGCCGGCGCTGTCCTTGAACCGTTCCCGAATGGTGTTTGCATCGGTCATGTACGCCAGCAGCCGTCGCCGCCATGCATCGACGTCCATATCAGCTCCCGGTGTGAGCGGGAGGGTTTCGATGATGTTGTACGGGTCGTGGGACTCATCGATGCCAAACCGATGAAGAAGACTGGTCGCCAAACCGAGCGCACGGTCCCAAGGCTGGCAGGTGTACCAGCACACCGAGAGGTACGGGTCGGTTTCCATGTGCTGTTGCAACCAGTGCGCCACGAGCGTTGATTTCCCAATGCCCGCAATCCCGTGAACCACCATGCAAGGGTGCCGGTCACCAAACCATTCGTGAAGACCAACGAGTTCGCTGTCCCTTCCGTACACCGGCCGCGTGGTGGGCGGTTGATTGGCGTACGTTGCGTGGACACCGACCAGCGGTGTGAGCCGGCCTGGGGCGGGCAAACCGTCCTGTTCGGCTTTCTTGATGTTCCCGAAGCGAATATCACCGTACGTAAGAACGCCTTCGTGCTGGGCGTGGAGGAGGATTTGCAACAGCGAGAGGTCAGCCGCGAGGAGACCAGGGACCTCCGAGGCCTTGACTTCCAACAGAGCACCATCGACGTTTCGGACCAGCACTTTGGTGGCGTTGAGTGCCACCTCTCGCTGACGGGCTTGAAGACGCCCACCCTCGGTTAACTGCCAGGTTTTTTGACGTCGTTCATCGCCTTGGACCGAGCGGGTGTGTTCTTCGACCAGCGCCTCCCTCAGCAGATCCCGCATGGTCCGGCTGACGTTGGGCGGGTGTTGGGCGACGGCTTCAGCGATACCGGGGCGCGTGAGGCTGGGCGGGACCATGT
>JAURDW010000043.1 GCA_030827745.1 Candidatus Poseidonia sp. | reverse complement strand
ATGCTCAAAGAAATCTACGAACAGCCGGACGCGTTGCGCCAATGCATTGCTGGTCGAATTGACCGAGAGATGGGAACCGGACGTTTGGGTGGTATGCGGCTTCGACACGACACCTTGGTGCAAACACCCCATGTTCGCCTCCTCGGTTGCGGCACGGCGTATTATGCCGCAGAAATCGGGCAAATGCTGATTGAGAAAATGGCCCGCATTCCTGCTGTGACGCATATTTCCAGTGAATTCCGCAACAACGACCCGGTCATCAACCCAAAGGCGCTGTATTTGGCCGTCTCACAATCCGGTGAAACCGCAGACACCATCGCTGCGGTAAAGGAGATCAAACTCAAAGGCGGGCAGATCTTTGGGGTGGTCAACGTTGTTGGATCCACCATCGCCCGCCTTTGCGGACAAGGGGTCTACATCCATTCGGGACCCGAACAATCGGTGGCTTCCACCAAGGCCTTTACGAACATGGTCGGAGCGCTGGCGGTGTTCGCCACCCAGTTGGGACGAACCCGCCATCTTTCAAAGGAACAAGGCCGCGAACTCATCGAGCATCTTCAGCAAGCTCCGCACCTCATGGAGACCTACTTTGAGGACACAGGACCGATAAGCGAGGCGGTTGACCTTCTGGCAGATGCCGATTCGGTCCTCTATCTCGGCAGAGGGTTGTCGGCTTCGGTGGCCAAGGAAGGGGCGTTGAAATTGATGGAACTCGCTTACATTCCGTGCCTGGCCTATCCGGCAGGGGAGATGAAACACGGCCCCATCGCTTTGTTGGAGGAAGGCAGCCCGGTGGTGGTGGTGGCGCCCAACGACCACTTGAAGGAAAAAACACTCTCGGCACTCCACGAGTGCAAAGCGCGAGGGGCCAAGATCATCCTCATTCACGAGAAAGGGGACAGCATCGCATCGGAAGGTGATGTTTCCATTGCTGTGCCGTCCATTCACCCTTGGCTCACGCCCCTGCTCACGGTGGTTCCGCTCCAACTCATGGCGTACGAAACGGCCCTCCGTTTGGGTCGGGACGTCGATCGTCCTCGAAACTTGGCGAAGTCGGTCACGGTTGAATAGGCTCAAACGATGGTGAACCGCTGTTCGTTTTCCTTCCAGTTGAAGGGTTTGTAGCCGAGCAGATGGTTCGTGTGGCGCATTTTCACAATGCCGAGTTTTCGCGTCACGTCGTCTCCGTGGCGCTCCATCACCAAATGCATCACGCCATCGGAGAGGTAGTCCTCCACACCGTATTCGCCAAACTGTTTGTGGTCTTCGCCGGTCATTTCGCAGATGAAGAACGAAGTCAATTCAAGACGACGGACGGCCTCAAACAAACGGAAGATCTCGTCGCGTGGGTTTTCCATTTTGGTGAGGGTGAAGAAAGCACCAAGGGAGTCAAACACCAACAACTCAAAGCCGATGGATTGTCGGTAGGAGGTGAGTTGCTTGATGAGTTGGCCCATCCAATCCACGCGGCTGCTCATGCCTTGTTCGTCGAGTTGAACCCTCAGGTCAGCGAGGTCGATGATGGCGATCCGGTTTCGGACCCGTGGGTCGTCCACGTTCATGCCCATGTTGGCCATGTGAGAGCGCAGCGAGTCCTTTCCTTGTTCGAGAGTGACGTAGATGCCGCTGGTTTCACCGTACAGCACGGCGTTGTAGAGCATCGAGAAGGTGAGGCTTGATTTCATGGCACCCGAGGCCCCGGCAACGATGGAGATGTGCCCTTGTGGAATGCCACCCTGCATTTTCTCGTCAAGCCCCTCAATGTGCGTTGGAATTCTCTCGATGGCGGACATGCGGCTCACTCGTCTCCCCGTTGCCCTCCCGATTCTTCAATATCACCCTCGCATCGTTTGGGCGGAACTTCCATGTCCCCTCTCGCCCAGTTCCCTTTATGCAGGTGAGGTTGGCGTCGAATTCACCACGCCGCCTTGCGATGCTCTCGCCTCTGTTCGCCAACCTCCGACAAGAAGGCGTTCCGGGGGTGGACGAGACGCCCCCGGTCGGTACCGTCGACCATCAAGTTCTGGAAATTTGCAAGCGGAAGGCAGCGGGTATTCGCCAACCACCGCACGATGTTGTCGTGGTGGCCGACACGATGCTCAGCGACCCCGACGACCATTCCCTCAGCCTTGGAAAACCCCGTGATCGCCACCACGCTGCCCTCATGCTCCACCGATTGAGCGGACGTCATCATCAAGTCTGGACAGCAACAGGGGTGCATTGGAACGGCGAGTGGCGATTTTGGTGCGAACATGCCGTGGTGGCCATCGACGCCCTAACCGATGTCCAACACGATGCCTTGCTCACCTCGGGGTCATGGAAGGGGAAAGCAGGCGGGTACGACCTCGCCGGGCCGATGGGTGCCCACGCAACGCTGGTGGACGGTGAATCGTCAACGGTGCTCGGCATTGCCGGCGAAGCCATGGCGTTCTTGACAACGCTGGCGGCCCTTGAATAACGTCAAATCAAGGCCCGCAGGCCGAGATGGTGCTTCTCCATGTCCACAACAACGTTGAGTCCAGGAACCATGAGCAACTTGTCTTCAGCGTCCATGGCAAAAACGCTGACACGTGCTTGGTCGGCGGCATGCTTGAGTTCTCGACGGCAGGCCATTTGATGGCTTTCCATGTGAACGAGTGGGCGGAGGTCAACGATGGCCGTGTCGCCTTGGAGCACTCGTTTGAACATCGCTTCGGTGGGGATGCGTTTCATCTCGTCGGGAGCGATGTACCGCAGGGCTTTGCTTGGCGGTGGAGCGGGACGCTTCCGAATCACGCCAAGGTCGTGGAAGGGTTCACCGTCAGGTGTGATTGGACCGCACCACCCAAGCGGCGGGCTTCGCACTTCCCCGATGATGTCGGGAGATGCGATGGTGATCGGTTCGTCAACCACCGTTGTCGCAGCGCTCGTCTCTGTTGGTGTTTGGTCGAGTGTGACAGGTTGGTCGGGTGTTGAGGTGCTCGGAGGACGTCGGTTCGACGGTGGGTTGCCATCCGGGTCGGGCAAGCCAAAAAACTGCCAAAGGTTTGCCATGCGTGTCTCCTCAAAAGTCCAAATCGTCAAGCAACGATTGCAACTCAGAGGAGGCAGGTGTGGGTGGAGTTTGTGAAGATATGGGCGCAACCGGTGCAGCAACGGGCTGGTTTGCGACCAGCCATTGCTCACCGTAGTGGACCCACTGTTCCATCGTCCACCCTTGTGGCAGGCCTGTTGCTGGGAGGGGGGGGCCTCCAGCCGGCTGGCTGAGGTTCATTGGCATGGGCGGTGCCGCTGCGACCATCTGGGCGGACGGTTCTGCGACCGGCGAGGCGGGCTGGAGGCTGACTGGAGGGGCAGCAGCCGGCGGTGCTGCGAACGATGATTGGTCAAACATCTCAAACGCCCCGTCTTTTGTGGCGGTGCCTTGTCTTGAAAAGAGCAAGAAGACAACCAACCCCACGATGATGAGCCCTAACAAGCCAATGATGGCGGTCATGGTGCTCCCCAGTGCCTCCGTGATGCTTTCCACGATGCCTTCAACGGGCGCAGGTGCAACGATGACCGTGATGGCGGATTGATGGAATTCCCCGTTGTCGTCGGTCACGGTGAGGGTGAAGGTCCACGTGCCGGCCGGCAAGTCTTGCACCGTCCAGTTGGCTCCTGTAAAGTCAACGTCACCGGTGCGTTCGCCGTCGAGGTCGCTGTCAAGATGGCTGCTGTCCCATGAGAACGCAAGGCTCAGTCGGTCGCCTTCGGTTTCAATGGAGTTCGCACCGCTCAAGGTGAGGTTGTCGCCTTCGACCAAACCTTCCAGCACACTGAGTTCGGAAATCACAGCAAGCGGTGGCATGTTCTTGACGGAGATGTTCTTGCTGACCTTGGCGCTCTCACCGTCGTCGTCCGTGACGGTGGCCGTGACCATCCGAGGACCTTGCGTCGACCATGTTGGGGTGGCCCACACGCCGGTCGTCTCGCAATCGTTGTCGCTCTGACCATCCCGGTTCAAGTCAACGTTGGCGTCAAAATCCCAACAGACGACCAACCCGTCTTGGTCCGAAGCGGAATCGGTGACGGTCACGGAGAGGTTGAGGAGAGCGTCGTCTTCCGAGACGCTGATGATGGATTGGCCGGCGAGGGATGCCGCCCAAGCGATGGTTGGGGCCACGTTCTGAACCTTGACGAAGGCTTCGAGGGTTGGCGAAGTGGCGCCGTCGGCATCAATGGCACGCACGTTCACCGTATGCAGGCCGGAATCGGACCACGAGACGGCTTCGGACGAGGAAACGCCCACGCTGGTGACGGTCCAGTTTTGGTCGTCGATGGAGGGGTGCCATTCCACAATGAGCGTGCCTTGGTCGTTGGCAGAGTCTTGAGCGGTGGCTCGCAGGAGGACAACCTCGTCCTCGAACACGTGCCATGTTCCGTTTGCATCGGGGAGAACCTCTTCGCCACCCTTCCAAAGTTGGGGGGGTGAAAGGGTCGGTGCGATGTTGAGCACGTTGATTTCACCGTTCAGTTCGGCGGTCGCTCCGTCGTCGTCGGTCGCCACGGCCGTGAAGTTCAGCAACCCCTCGAACATGGGCGTGACCGTGCAGGTGGGTTGCGTGAGTCCCTCTGCACAATCAACCCCGGGCCAGGAGATGGAGACCTGCTGGCCGGGCGGTGAAGACGTGTCGCGGTCGGTGATGTTGACGGCTTCCAGCGTGATGGATTGCTCTACCTCGACCGAGGGAGCGTAACGCAGCTCAAAGGTCGGCGCACGGTTGAGGACCACGACTTCCATCAGCATTTCATCGGTGTCAAGTTCTTCATCGATCACCAGGACCTTGACGTCCCATGTGCCGCTGTTTGACCAATTCCACTGCGTTTTGCAATCCGGGGCATCGATAACGTCGATCAATCCTGCCCTTGATTCGATTTCGAACCGGCAGTCAACGTCCCCTCCATCTTCATCAAAGCTGGCCGTGGCGTTCAGCGTGACGTTCTCAAAGGTGTATTTCCCCTCGTCAACCGCTAAGGTTGCGGTTGGTGCTCGACCGATAAAGACAGAGAGAGAGGCCCGGTTGTTGCTGCGGTTGGCGTCTTCGGTGATGTTTTCGTCGGGGTCGACGGTAAAATTCAGCGTAGCGAGCCCAACGGCCATGTCGGCGGGGACCGACCAGTTGAGAAGAAGGCGTTCCTCGGCGTAGGGCTGGATGGCGGGAAGGCTTTCTCGGAGCGACGAGCCGTCCGGATTCTCAATCGCCATCGTGGTGGAAGGGGCGGTGAGCACGCCGCGGTTTTGGGCGGGCAGCGAGAAACTGAGAACATCCCCCGGCAAGGCGTTGAAGCCGATGGAGGCGCTCAAGGTCGTGGTGACCCCGGAGCGTGTTCGCTCAACGATGACGGAACTGGCTTGCGCCACCAAATCAATGCCGACGACGTTGAGGTCTTCCACCACGGTGGTCGCTCCGACAATCTTGCCGACGGGGTCGTAGACCACGACACCGTTGCTCGTGTGGTCGTCGCTGCTCGGGGTGTCATCAACTTCGTCGGACACGTTGAGAGCGACCGACGCCTGTCCGTTCGTGTCGGTTGTCGGATTGTGAATGGTTCCGGCGATTTCGTACCGCAGTTGCAGGTTGGTGTTTTGTTTTGGGATGGAGGGGGAGCCAGCCGTGGCGTAGGTGATGCTGATTTGCTCAACGGAATTGGGCAGCGTGGCCGAGTAGGCGGTGTAGGCTTCGAGGACGGTGTTGCGTCCGCCGGGCGAAGAGCCGGCAACGACGCTGTTGGAATCGGCAGGGTTGTAGGTTTTCAACAGCCAGTCAATGGTGAACCCTGCAGGGTTGCTGATGCGGTTCCAAACGCTGCCTCGAACCGCCGGGCAATACCAGTTGAATCCGGCGCTGACCCCAGTCTCGTTCCACTCTGCGATCTTGTAAGAATCGGAGCAACCGGCGTATTGTGGCGTTTGCTGGTCCTCTTGCGGCGCTCCGGTTTTGATGACTTGCCACGAGTTGTTCTCAGCAACTTCTTGGTCAAAATCCGAGGGGTCAAAGTAATCGGAGGTTCCGGTGACATCCGTGCTGGCGTTGAAGCGCATGTACCATTGGTCGCCGTTTCGCAACGGGAAGTCGTGCCGTTCCTTGGCTGGGGTGTAGGTGTTGTCGAACGTGACAACACCCAGCGTCTGGGAGAGGAAGCCGAGGTTGAACGGCACGAACACAACATCGAGGGTGAACACGCTGTTCATCGTGGCCAAGTCCCGAGCACGAAGCGTGTCGACGCCGTCGTAGTCAATATCAAGGCGTCCGGTGACGCCTTCGAGGGTGGCGCCGCTGTTTCCTGAAGAGAAACTCCCGCTGATTTCAATCTCGTAGGCAAGCACGGTGTCGCCGTTTTCGTCGGTGGCGTAAACAATGTCCGTCACGGTGTTGGAGGTGTCGCCTGTCAAGGTGTTGAGCGAGGCAGAAACGTTGGCCTGTGCAAGCAATTGAGCGACATCAAATTGTGTCTCATAGACCCATTTATCGTTGATGCGGTATGAGGGAACGTCCACAATGCCCACGGCGCCTTGTTGTGTGTGGACGACGTTTCGGTCATCGTTGAGATGGAGCGAGGATTCGAGAAGGGGGAGTGCGGACGCAAACAGAAACAGAAGACCGAGAAGGATGGCCCTGAAGGCGCTTCGGTTCATGGTTGCGCCTAGGTGTTCTGCTACAAAAGAGAATGTCCCTTCCCGTCTTCATGCCTGCGAATCAAGCCATTGTTGGCCGTAATGCTGCCATTGTTCCATGCTCCATCCCTCGGGAAGCCCAGATTCGGGTAGCGGAGGCCCTTGGAGAGACCCTGCATCGGGAGCCTGTTGAAGCGATTGCTGGAAGAGGTAGGACGGAGGCGGACCTTCGGGCCTGTGGCGAGCGACATGGGCTCCCCGTCCTTCAAAGGCATCGCCAGCCATCCCTTGGTTGACTTCGTTCCAAGCGGCCTCTTCGTCCGGTTTCGTCTTTCGACGGGACAAGAGCAACAAAAGGACGAGCACGCCAGCAAGCAAACCGAGTTGAGCGAACGGGTTGGCCTCTTCACCAACAAGAGCCGCACCGAGGTTTTCGAGGGCCGTCCGGTCAGCGGGGAGAACGGTGAAGGTGACGACCTTGGTTCCCGGTCGTTCCGGGTCCTCATCCCACGCGATGACCTTCACGGCGTGGAGACCGTCGCTGGTGAAGGTGTGTTCAACCCGCTTGCCAATGAGGTCGGCATCGTTGTCCAGTACACCGTCCTCGTTGCTGTCGTGATACACATCCAAATCCCAGACCACGGTAAGGTCCTCCACGTCGTTGAGGGCGTCGAGGGTCGAGCGGGCATCGAGCACGCAGGCTTGGTAGGCCGTGCAGGTGATGGAGGCGGTTCGGACCAAGGGAGGGGTGTTGAGCACGGTCACCTCCAGCACTTCGCTTGCAAGAGCGCCGTCGTTGTCCGTCACGTGGTAGACCAGTTTGTGGGTCCCGCTCCGGTTCCATGAAACGGTCAGGTTGTCCCCCCTCACATCGCAGTCATCGTCGGCGCTGCCCACATCATCGGCGTCCATGCTCGGGTCGATGTCCCAGCATTTCACGAGGGTGCCGAGGTCAGATGGCGTGTCGGTTGCCGAGCCGCTGACGCTGATGCTTTGACCTTCGGCGATGGGCAAAACGCTCTCGAGAGGTTCAATGGTCGGAGGTACGTTGTTGACGCTCACCCACCGCTCTTCTACACCGCTTGAGGCTCCTTCAGTGTCCGTCACTTCAAGGCGCATCTTGTGGAGGCCCGCTGTGGACCACACCATGTCAAACGCCGATGTGCGTCCGTCAAACACGCGAATAAGCGAGGGTTCGGCATCGTCAGGCCACCATGTGTGCGTGAGGTCATCGAGGTCGTCGACGGAGTCCAGCGCTTGTCCCTTGACCGTCACCCCTTGGTCCTCATCAACGTGCCATGTGTTTTGCGCATCCATCAGCACGGGTCCGTTAGCATCGACCATCTGGATGTTGATGCCGTGCGGTTTGATGTTCGTAAATCGCACGTCAAAGGTGGCCGAGGCCACGCTGCTGTCGTCGTCGGTGCCGACGGCGGTGAAGGTTTTCCAACCCTCTGTGGTTGAGGTCGTGGTGCACACTTGGGTGTAGTATCCTTCTTTGCAGTTCGCACCGGGCCAATGGATGTCCACCACCCCTGGCCAGACCTTTTCCGAATCGGAATCGTTGGCGTAGGCATAAAGCGTGATGGGATGCTCGACTCTGGCTTCGGTGCGTTGGCTCCGAACCTCGATTTGGGGCGCTCGATTTTCAACGGTGATGTTCAAGAGCATCTGTGTTTCGTCCCGCTCTTCGTCCACCACCGTGATTTCGATCGGGTAGACGCCATCGTCAACCCAAGTGTAGTTGACCATGCACGATGGAGCAACGACTTTCTCATACGCCCACGTTCTCGTTCCGTCGTCGTAAGGAATGAGGAAGTTGCACGACACGTCGCCACCGTCTTCGTCAAAACTGCCGCTTGCGTTGACGAGGATTGTTTCCTGTGTTAATCCGGTGGATTCAACGCCCATAGGCGTTGGCAGGCTGCCGACAAAAATCTGGACGCTCCCGAGGTTGTTCTGAACATCGGCATCTGCATCGTTCAAACGGGCAAGGTCGGCTTCCCAAGTCAAATCCAACATGCCCATCGGCGCGTCGTGTGGGACGGTCCAATTTTGTTGGAATTTTTGTGTTTGGTAGGTACTCAGCGGCGGGAGCTGGAGCGTCGTGATGGTGCCGTCGGGGAGGGTAAGGCGAGCGTCGGTCGCCACCGTCGTCGTGATGCCTCGGTTTTTGAACGCCACTTCGATATCGAGCATGTCCCCCGGCAGGACGTTGTAGCCGGAGAGGGCGTTGAGTGAGGTCGTGGTGCAGTCGCCTTCCAGACACCGTGTTCGCAAAATGACCGTTGCATCTTCGTCTGCGAACACGTCGAGGCCGACGAGGTATTGATCGAGGGTGACCGTTGATGCCCCGACATAGTTGCCGGATTTGGCGACCAGACCGTGGCTAGCGTGGTCGACTTGCGTTGCCGATGAATCAACGGCGTCCCCGATGTTCAGCACCGTCCAGGCGCTCCCGTTGGCTGCGGTGGTGAGGCTTTGCACCAACCCCTCGTTTTCATGATGGAGGTCAAGCGTCAGCCCTGCAGGGTTCGAAAAGCACGAGGCGGAGGCGTTGACCCACACCGCCATCGGGGTGTTGAGCGCCGTAATGCTGCGTTCGGGCACAACGTCAAGACACGGTGAACGGGTGCCGGGGTTGGTGTACGGGGCGACACCCGTGGCACCGACAGGGTCGTAGCGTTTGAGTCTGAAATCGATGGTGAGGCCGATGTCGTCGTCGGTGTGAAGCCAAGCGTAATTTCCGACTTCCGGGCAGTACCAGCGGTAACCGTCGGAATCACCGTCCAGGTTGTACGAGGTCATTTGGTAGGAGGCGTTGCAGCCACCGTAGTCAATGGATTGGCCGATGGAATTCGTCGGTTTGCCCACATCGGTCACCACCCAAGTGGTGCTGTTGGTGTCGGTTTTGGGTGGAGGGAAGGGGGTGATGTAATCGCTCTGTCCCGACCACTGAGCGGAGGAGGTGGTGGTGGTGGTCCATCGTTCGTTGGCTCGCAACGGGAAGTCGTAGTTTTCGCTGACCGGTGAATACGTCGTGGTGATGGTGATGTCACCGAGGATTTGCTCGAGGAAGGAGATGCCGCTGGGGACAAAGCGAATGTACATGTCAATTTCATTGCGAACCACACCGAGGTCACTGACCCGCAAATACTCGGTTTGGGTGTACTGGATGTAGACGTTCCCGGTGTACCCCTCAAGCGAGACCCCCGATTTGTCAAAGTTCGCCGACGATCGGAGGGTGTAGGCCAGCACCGACATGTTGTCCACGTTTTGGGTTGTGATTCCCACGACTTCCGTGGTCGTATCGCCCTGAATTTCACCCACCGTGGCATCAACGCCCGTATCGGTCACGAGAATGGTGGGGTCAAAGGTTCCAGAGTAAATCCAACGGTCGCCCACCCGCCATGTTGGGACGTCAGAAACCCCGGGGTCATGCCCTTGGGTTCGGTACGATTCGGTCCCCTGTTCAAGCGACGGTTGGGTGGTCGGTACGAGCGAAAAAAGCAGAAGGAAAACCAGCGCCAGCGGGAGGCGAAGGGACACCGTGCTGTCGCCCATGTTGCGAGCAGGGCTGATGGAGGCCATCAAGACTTCTCCTCGGAAGGAGAGGGCGCACAACTCAAAGCAAGTCGGCAAGTTCGTCCTTGATGATTTCAACGGCTTCCAGAATTTCGTCCTTGTGACGTGCGCCGGTGATGACCATCTTTCCGGAACCGAAGATGAGGCAGACAACCTTGGGGTCGTCAAGCCGATAAATGAGGCCGGGGAACTGCTCGGGCTCGTATTCCACCTTGTCAAACGGTAGGTGGAAGGTGAGGTGGTTCAAATTCAATTTTCGGGGGACGCCGGCTTGAGGCTCGCCAGTAAACTTGTCCACGCCATCGTAGTCCTCGGGGTAGTGGAGGGCGTAGGTGGCCACCATGTTCTGGACTTCGATGGTCACGTCTTTGAGATCCCAGGTTTCAATGCCTGCAGCACGCAAGTCTTTGATCATGCGGTCGATGCCGGTGTGAATGTTGTCCTCATCCTTTCCACCGGTGCACACTGCACGTCCGGAGCGGAACATCAAGATGGCGAGTTTGGGTTCGGTAACACGGTAGACCACACCAGGAAACTGCTCGGGTTCGTACTCGCAGTTGAGTTGGATGGCGATGTCTGGGAGGTCAAGTTCTTCGGCAACACGGGTGCTGGCGACGACATTTACTACGGTGAGGCGTTCTTCATCGGTGGTCATATAAACCCCGAAATGGCTTTAGTATATAAAAGGAATATTGTTCTCCGCATTTTCAAAAAGCCCAGAGAAAACTCACACCTGTTCGAGGCGAACGCCCTCGTTGCCCAGTTTGCTGACCAAGGTCCGGCCACCGGCCAATTCGATCGCTTCGCTGGTCTGTTTGGGGTCACGAGTCAACGCCACCATGCAGCCGCCACCCCCTGCGCCCGTCAATTTGACACCCAGCGATGAGGGAAGCGCAGCCCGAATCAATTCCTCAAGTTCATCGCTCGACACACCCAAACCTCGCAAGAGCAGGTGATTTTCGCTCATGGCATGGCCCACGGCTTCGTAATCGCCCCTGAGCAAAGCAGCCAACCCGCGGCGAGCCACCGTCCCTATCGCTTGGATTTCGCGACGGCGCTCCGGATTCATCGCCAACGCCTCGGCCACCATGGCCACTTGCTTGGAGGTGGGTGCATGCACACCGGTGTTGCCGAGCACGAGGTACACCTCGGCCGGTGGCGGGTCAAGGCGATGCACTTCCCATGTCCGCTCGCCTTCGGGCGTGGAGAGCCTCCGGGTGTAGGCCCATTCTCCTGCGGATTCTCGTCGGTCGGAAAGAACGACGACACCGCCCTCCACGCTGGTTGACGTGTCCATGGGCGAAGCCCGACCGAGTTGTGCGGCGGCTTCAGCCGAGTGGGCGGCTTCGCTCAATGCATCGTTCGAAACCGCCACCGTCCCGTTGGAAAGGTGCGCCATGGCGGCCCCGATGGCGGCGCTCAGGGACGCGCTGGAACCCAAGCCGGAGGCGCGGGGAATGTCGCCTTGAATGTGAATCGCCATCGGTGGTGAATCTTCGCCCAAAAACCGATTGCGAAGGTGAACGATGTGGGGATGCTTTTCTGGATGGAGGGCGCTGCCGTCAACGCTCCACGAGGCTGCGGGGGACAAGGCCACCCTCAAGCGTTGCTCAAGGGCCACGGCGACGGCAGGTTCGCCATAGACCACCGCGTGTTCGCCGAAGAGGATGCACTTCCCGGGGGCACTTGCTGCAACCGTCGGTGTCATCTGCCCCATGCTTGCATCACGGCTTGCGCCTTCATATTCCTTGTTGCCGTCCGACCGGTCTTCCGAGGAAAGTTGACGGTGCATTGAAAGTGCGTGTTGAACTGGGAAGGCCAAGCGCAAGAAGGCGTGCACGGTGATGAGCATGGAACACCCGTTGTTGATGGATTACGGACCCGTACCCGGATGGGTTATTCTTCTCGTGCTCGCTGGTGTCTCTGGCGGCTTCTTTCTCTACCAGGTTATCAAAGCCAGCCGGCTGGTCCTCAAAGGCAAGCCGGAAAACAGATTTGACAACTGGGGCGCTCGTATTTCCGAAGTCCTCACGGGTTGGCTCGGCCAGAAAAAAGTGCTGAAGGACCGCATCGCTGGAGGCATCCACGTGCTCATGTTCTGGGGTTTTCTCATGCTCTCAACCGACATGTTTGACCTCGCCACCGGCAATCAATTTTCGCAAAAAGTGTTGCCCGATGTTTTGAGGGGGCCATGGAACCTCATCGTGGAAACCGGATACACCATTGCCTTTGTGGGGTGCGTTCTTGCCTTGGTTCGTCGGGTTGTGTTCACGCCAGAGAAACTCAAAGGCAAATCTCAACTCGAAGGCAACGTCATTCTCTTGCTCATCATGACCATCACGACCACCTCCTTTGTGGTCGAAGCCGGGGAATCCACCGTCTCGTCCAGGTGGGAACCCATCGGGTATTGGGTGGCCAGCACGTTCGTTCCGTCCACCACCATGATCGTCGCTGCATATTGGGCTCACATGCTCGCCATCTGCGTCTTCCTCTTCCTCATCCCGCTCTCAAAGCACATGCATCTGGTGATGGCGTTCCCCAACGTCTTCTTCCACGACCTCCGTCCAATGGCCACGATGGAACCCCTCGCTCGAGGGGAGAATGGAAAGGCCGTCTTGCTTGAGGAACTCGACTTGGAGTCCTTTGGTGCCGTGAGTTACACCGATTTCAGCTGGCGTGACCTCATCGACGGATGGGCCTGCACCTCCTGCGCTCGCTGTCAGGACGTTTGCCCGGCCTACGCCAGCGGCAAGGCGCTCAACCCGATGCAAATCATTCACGATGTTCGCCATTACGCCAACGACCACGCCACGACCCTTCTGGCAGGGGAGTCGCCCGAGGAGGACATCATCGCTCGCTTTGGGGAAGATGCAATTTGGGCCTGCACGACTTGCCACGCCTGTGTTGAGGCCTGTCCCATTTACATCGACCATGTGCCCAAACTCACCGACGCTCGTCGCCACCTGATGATGGAGCGCATGGAGTTCGCCGAAAGCGTTGAGGAGACCGTCATGCCGCTGATGGCGACGATTGAGAACCTTGAATCCGACTCCAATCCGTACGGCCTGCCCGCTCACGAGCGAGGCGAATGGGCGGAGGGCTTGGACGTGAAGGTGGCCGAACCTGCCGAATACATCTACTTCGCCGGCTGTGCAGCCTCCTTTGACGAGCGCAACAAGAAAGTCGCACGGGATACGATTTCCATCATGAAAGAAGCCGGGTTGGATGTTGGCATTTTAGGCATGCAGGAAGGGTGCAGCGGCGATGCTGCTCGCCGCGCAGGCAACGAGTATCTCTTCCAAATGCTCGCTGAAACCAACCTCTCCACTTTCGAAGAGATTGGCGTGAAGAAAATCGTGGCCTCCTGCCCCCACTGCTTCCACACCCTCGGCAAGGAGTACAAGGACTACGGCGGCGAAGACATCGAAGTCATGCACCACTCGCAGCTCATCAATCACCTGCAGCGAGAAGGCAAGTTGCCCGAGCCCAAGCACGACGGCTCCGTGACCTACCACGACCCCTGTTATCTTGGTCGAATTGGTGGCGAACTGGACGCCCCCCGAGACGCCATTGGCGGGGTCGATGTTGAGGCCGAACGTCACGGACGGGACTCGTTCTGTTGCGGTGCGGGCGGCGCTCAAATGTGGATGGAGGAGCATGTGGATGAAGGGCACGATCGTGTCAACATCATTCGCTCCAAAGAACTCGCCGCCACCGGGGCTGACACGGTTGCCGTGGGCTGCCCGTTTTGTTCCACCATGGTAACCGACGGCTTGAGCGCCATCGGGTCCGAGATGGAAGTCAAGGACGTGGCTGAATTGGTGTGGGAGCAAATCAAGGCGAACGATGCCAAAATCGAAGCCGCCAAAGCCCTGAGTGAAAACGCAGCAGAGCCGGCCGAGGCTTGAGGGAAAGGCGTGCTTTCCAGCGAGGACCAGCAGGCCGTGCTGGCGTGGTACGATGCCAACCAGCGCGATTTGCCGTGGCGAGCGACCAGCGACCCCTGGGCCATCTTGCTGAGCGAAGTCTTGCTCCAGCAGACGCAAGTCAGTCGAGGCCTCGTGTACTGGGAGCGCATGATGGAGATCTTTCCAG
>JAURDW010000042.1 GCA_030827745.1 Candidatus Poseidonia sp. | reverse complement strand
GAGTTCGCTAACGTGGAATTTGTCGATGTCGGAGAATTCACGGGCGACAGTGCCCCCGACATCGTGATTTACCAAAAGAACAATCCGTTCAAGACCGACGACCAAGGCGCCCCTGCTGGCGAGCCAGGCAACGTCACCATCATCGAAAACGGCGGTTGTTCCAACCGTGACTGGTCCATCGGCGAACGCTTCACTCACTTTTGGGTGTGGGACGTCGCCGTGGGCGATGCCGACCAAGACGGCAACGACGACATCTACGTCCTCGACCTGCTTGCTGACATCACCACCCAACGGGTGGTGACCTACAAAGGCCCCATCACGTCCTCTACGCAGGGCTTTGTCACCTCTCTTGGCTCGTCTCAGCAAAGCACCTACCGCAGCCTCGAAGTCGGCGATTGGGGCGAAACCAATCCAGCCTTCGGCTGCAACGCAGCCCCTCAAACGACCGACGACGACATCTTCCTCTTGCGAAGCGAAGGGCTTGACTACTCCACCGGACAGGTGACCAACCCGGGCCACGACGACAACATCACCATCATCGAATACGACTGTCTCAGCCAAAACTACCCCGCAACCTATTCGTACGGGACCAACCAAGCCAACACCCACGTCGTGAACATGGGCGTGGAGACCACCGAGGATTTCGCTATCGCCGACGTGGGCAGCGGGTACATTGACACCATCGCTGTCATGGACAGCAACCTTGAGAACGTGTCGTACAAAGAAGCCACGTCGCAGGGAACCTTTGGCAACTCGAAGATGGCGTATTTCGGCCCTTACATCTCGTGGGCCATCGAGGTGGATGACCTCAACGGCGACGGTGAACCCGACTTTGTCAACCCGACCATCGCTTACCAACTCAACACCACGGACTCGGCAGGGGGCAGCACTTCGAGCTTCTTCCTCTCGTTCCCAACAACCGTTCAAGTCACGCTTTCTGACGGCAGCGGGGGTCACGTGAGTCCGCTATCTTATCCTGCGGGCCGACGCCCCTCCGCCGTTGCCATCGGTCAACTTCAGGGCGGCGCGTCCTCACCTCCCGACATTGTTGTAGGCCACTCAAATTTCGCCTTTGGCGGATGGCGTGACAACTTCGGATGGGCCGGTCAATACGACACGCTCACCGTGGTTGAAATGGACAACAAAGACTTGGCTGTAACGGATTTGGAAATCAGTCCAACCGACCGATTTTTCGGCGTGGTTGGTGAAGGAAGCCGTACCGTAAACGTGACGGTGACGAACACCGGAATGGACACGCTGAACGGACAGACCGCTGACTTGGATGTCGTTTTGAAGATCGTCGACGAAGCCAACTCTACCAACACCACGGTCTACGCAAACGACTGGGATTCTCCGGAAGTGAAGACCGGGTGCGGCACCGGATGCACATGGTCGTTTGACGAGTACGTTGATGGCGCAACCAAGTGGCATCTCGAAACCAACCATTCCGTGGGGGCATCGTCAGGAAACAACGATCCGAACGTCTCTGCCAACTACCTCAACCCCACCGACTTCATGTGGGCTGGAACCATGCAAACCAACGCTTCAGGCGACTCGTGGACTGGATACGGGAAAAACTGGGACGATGCCATGGTCCTCACGGACGTTGATTTGACCGGCGCCGACCGTGCGTTCATGAGCGTTGAGTTGTTCCGCCATCTTGGCTTCGGTGCTCTCGGTAATTCGGACGGAACCGGTTTCATCGTCGGTGATGTATGGGACGACCTCGCCATCGTTGAGGTCGGCAGCGACGAGACCGGTTGGAGCCTCATCGGTTGTCCTCAACAGGCGGCCATCGAAGGCGCCTGTGCCTCAGGAGCCTCGATTTGGGGTGGTTTTGATAACGACCGTATGTTCAAGGTGAATTCGTGGGGTGCCGCCCCGGAAAACATCGTCTACTACGGTTTGTTCTCACCAGGGACGTTTTACGGATGGAACAACTTCACCGAAGAAGACCTTGGAGCCTTTGACCTCTCCCCGTGGGCCGACCAAACGGTCGATATTCGCTTCCGCTTCCGCACCGGCTTTGAAGGCTCAACCGCCGACGACAACGAAAGCCGTTGGAGCGGTCGTGACGGGTTCGCTGTGGACAACTTGACCATCTGGAAGCAGAACACGGCCTTCTTGCCCAACCCACAAACGCAGACCACCACCCTCGGTCCATTGAGCAACCTTCAACCAGGTCAGGAGTACACCACCTCGGTGACGGCAAATCTGTTGAACGACACCACGTACCGAATATCTGCGACCATCTCCAACAACGCTTGGGACGAGCAAGACATCAACGACGATGCCGTTGGCTACGTAACGCCGTTCAACCTTTACGACCCGACCGTTGAATCGATTGACTTCTTCAAGCCCGGTGGCTTGTATGCTGAAGGCATCTTTGACATCGCCGTGACCACCAACAACTACGGAAACACGCCGGTCGACTTTGATGTTGAAGCAACGGTCTATTCTGCAACCCCCTCCGATGTTTACTGCGGAACGCCTTCCGCCATCTGTGTGGAAAGTTTCGAAGGTGGCACCCAAGGCTACCGATACGAAGAAAACCAGCAGCCAAAGGGTGCGATTTACAATGAAAACTCCTGTTCGACCAAGATTTTCAACAACAACGCCTACTGGTTCGGCCACCCCTGTGATACCGGCACCAACGGCTACGACGATGCTTGGGCAAACGAGACGCTCACCATCCCCAACATCGACCTTACCAGCATGGGCGGTGACTTCGTATCGCTGAACTTTGAGTATTATGCCGACACCTTCTACACCATCGACCAAAACGGCGGCATCGATCCAAGCGATTATGCGGTCATGACGGTTGATTACGACAAAGACGGTACCAACTACACGGGCTTGGTCTACGCCCAATGGAACGATTACAACGAGGACGGAACCTGTCAGAACGACGACGACGGAAACGGCATCGTGAACGCCACAGAATCCATTGACCAAACCGAATTGCAGTTCATTGGTGATCCCGCCAACACGGACGGTTCAGGCAACTACAACGTCTTCTTCAACACTGAAGAGCTGGTAAAGACCACGAGCATTGATCTGACGCACCTGTATGTTTTGAACCGCTCCTCCTCCGACTCGACCCAGTGGCGTGCAGAGTGCATGTCGCTTCAAGGGTCCATGGTGGATGTTCACTTTGAGTTCCAATCCGATGATGACGGTCGAAACGGTATCAACGACGGATTCAAGGGCGTTGGTTTCAACAACATCTCCCTCCAGGAATACACCTTCGTTCAGGATGCCACCTACTCCACGTCTCGCATGAACGTTGACGCTGAGGACGCAGCCTTGACGAACATCGCCAGCCACGAGTTTATTTCTGGCGTTTACCGCTTGGACGTGAAGACCGTCTTCGACAACACCACGGCGGGCAAGCCCTGGTTCAACGACAACGAATTGTCCACTGCAAACAACATCGAGCGCGTTATCTTCAACGTTGAATCCGTCGATATTTCCATCGGGAAGCCCAACATCCTTACCTGCCATTCCGACCAAACGCTGGAGTGCGTCCTGCCCATCGACAGCGCATTGACCCACTCTTGGGACATTCAAGCCACCAACGGTGTTCTTGGAGGTGACTACATCTTCTACATGGAGGTCACCGACATGGCCGACGGCAGTCAAGCACATTTGGTCGACTCCGGTCCTGCGGTGTCGCTTGAAAGCCAACAGCGAACAGATGTCTCCTTTACCCCGTGGAACGGTTGGCTGGACGGTCACACCTACAACATCAGTTTCTACGGACGCCTCTCAGACGGCAGCGAAACGGGGAACGTTCGCTACTTCCACGCCACCTTTGCCGACCGTGTTGACGTGGCCATTTTGTCGGACACCTCGTCCCGTACCTCGGCCATCAAGGAAGACCTCTCGATTCTCAGCATGACGTACACTCAGTACGAAATCAACGACTGGAGCACCTATTTCGACGCTGGATGGTTTACCCATTACGACAAGATCATCTTGCCGTGGCAGGAGCAACTCGTCGCCAAGGACACCCAGTTTGGCGGTGACGGTTACTACCAATACCTCGGCGAGCCTGCTCGCCGAACGGTGCTTGAGAACTTCATGTCGGCCGGTGGAACCGTTCAGGCGCACCTTGGACCGCTTGGAAGCCAAATCTACGGACTCGACCAAGGCCTCTCGGGTCGGTTGCCCTTCGGTTTGGACATTCAAAGCCGTGACACTGCAGAGACGCAAGTGACCTATTCGACCATGGATCTGGCCGACCCCTATCACCCCGTGATGGACAACATTGACGTCAACGCCTTCCAGGGCTTTGATGCAAGTTCTGGCGTTGCTCAGGCGGTCCTCAACACGAAGTCCGTGAGCACCAACAACGTCCCCGAGACGTGCGACGGTTACATGGAAGACGGCGGATATTTCCAGCGCCTCATTCGCTCTTCAGAAGACATTCAGGACACCGTTCTGGGTGTGTGCAGTTACTTCTCTGGGGGGATGATCATCTCCACCATTGACGTCGCCACCCACTCGGAGCGAGCGGACAGCACAACGTTCCCGCTGTTGGGTAACCTCCTCGAGTACCAAGTGACGCCGTACCCCGAGGGCTTCGGTACGCTGGGTAACGGACTTGACCTGACCATCAACGGTGAGGTTCCAAGCATTGACCCAAGCACCGGTGATTACGCTCTGCGCTACATGAAGAGCGATGCCACCCTTGAATTTGGGTTCACCACGACGACCAGCGAAACCCTTCACACCGATTGGATCATTGACGGGCCAACCAATTGGGACGGCTCGAGTCTCGCTAACGGCGTCACCGGTCACATCACCGATGCTGCACCAAGCATGAGTTTCTGCAAGGCTGACTTGGCTTCGCAAACCGGCTGCGCCCAGGGCGAGCAATGGGACATTACGCTGATGCTTCATGATGAAAACGGCCACGCTCGCATCATCGACGTGACCGTTGAAACCAACGACGTCTATGCCGACGAATTCCGACCAGAGGCCGATGCGACCATCGACATCCGTACAGAATACCAAGACCGTGTGGAGTTCACCGGAACCAAGACCGTCTCCAACGTTGATTGGGATGTGTACCAAATCACCTTGGAAGGAGAAGGCGACGACGCAGAGTTGGTCATCCACTTTGATGCCAGCAACTCATCCGATGCAGATGCGCTTGACGGAAACGGCATCGAGACCTACGAATGGAAGGTGCTCTTCGACGCACCTTACGGCGACGACACGTTCGACCTTGACGGCCACACTTTCACCCAAAGCGCAGCGAGCGGCGGCATGTGGTCGTACAAGTTCCAAAACGTCACCGTGGATTCAACGGGCACCACCAAGAACCAAATCCGCATGGAATTGGTCGTTTACGACAGCGCCGGCAAGTTCTCTGAAAAGCACCGCATGTACTTCGTCATCGTCCCCGAGGGCTTTGGCGACGAGGAACCCGCCATTCAGTGGGACAATGTTCAGCTGAACGAATCCAAGTTTGACGCCGACACCATCACCATTTCGGGTATGGTCTTGTCAGGTGCTGAAACGGGCGAAGTGTACGTTGAGGCTGCTTTCTTCGAGGAGAATTTCTCCGCATCCTCCGTGATGAAGTACAACATGAGCACCCGAGGTTTGTGGGGGAAGAGCGACGCCATGGGCGACAACGACCGCTTTGAAATCACATTGAACGTTGATGAGTTCTACACGAACAAGTCCACTTCACAGCGTGTTTACATCAAATACTACGAAGGTGACTCGCCCAACGAACGTTGGGTGACCATCAAGTGGATTGAGCTCAACCTTCCTGCGTGTCAAGGTCTTGAACCCAACCCCGATGCGGAAGCTGCGGGTGGAGAGTTCATCCTTGATGCCAACGGCGAATGCCAGTGGAGCGGTGCATGGGCGTACAACCCTGAAACCGGCGAATGGAAGGACAACAGCCAAACCTCCGACGGTGGGGATTCCACTGAAGCGGGGCTTGACCCAATGGTCCTCGTCGGTGGTGTGTTGCTCCTGCTCGTCATTGTTGGTGGAACGTTGATGTTCATGCGCAAGGGCGGCGAGAAGGTAGACGCCTTTGGCGGTATGGAAGGCGCCTTCGGTGCCGATGCTCTCGACCCAACCGAGCAATATGTCCAACAGCTGATCGCTCAGGGCTATCCTGAAGAAACCGCTCGAGCCTTTGCCGCTCAATATGTCGGTGGTGCAGCAGCACAACCTGAAGCAGCGCAACCTGCAGCAGCACAACCTGCAGCAGCACAACCTGCAGCAGCAGCCTACGACCAAGCGGTTTACGAGCAGTACTACAATCAGTTCGTTGGCCAAGGCTACGATGCTGCAACTGCAGCGGCCTATGCTCAACAGTATGCGGTCCAGTACGCCCAATCTCAACAGTAGAAGGGTTGAGTCCGGTTTGCCTGAGGGCCATGAGCGGTAGCTTTGCCCACGATGATTCGGGCGCCGGCCAATTCTTTGGCCTCCCACGTCCTCTCGCGTTGTCCTTGAGATGGCTCATGTTTTGATTTGGAATTCCCCCGCCTCCATCTGTTGGAACAGGTGATCGGGCACATTGACCCCTTACGCAAAGGGCAATCCTAGCAGAAGTCCAGCATGGTCGCACCGTCCTGCGTTGCTCCGTACGCTGATGACGATCGCCGGTGTGATGAGATGCTCAATACCCGTTGAACGAAGCCCGTGGTCCTTCATCCGTGAGGGCTGGTCACTCTTCCTCGCCGGACCAAAACGGTTCGCTGGTGGAGGTCTCCTCCACTTCGTCATCCATGTGTGAGAAAAAGTCAGGCATACGAAGCCGCCAGTTGTTCGGCAACGGTTTACCCTTGTCGATGATTTTGAGCATGCGCTCCTGCCATGACCGGGGTTTCCGCTGCATGATGTACATGTAGAGCACAGAAGTCCGAATCTCTTCGTCCATCACAACGAACCCGGTTGCTGCTTCAAAATTCATGGCCCGCAAGAGGTTGAAGGCCGGACGATTGAAGACTTGGAACCAACGCTTGGCGTTGCGCATGAGCACCAGAATCACGATGAGAATGACGAGCGTGTTGAGGCAAACCGCCGACCATGTTGGGGCACTGAGTCTCCCGAGGAAGAGGACAAGCAGGAGCAGCACTGGAACCGCTGTCACCAAGAAAATGAACGATTCGGAGAGCGGGGGTTTTCGCATTTTGAGTCGTATGGCGGCCCAACCGTCGTGGTGCTTTTCGTAGGGTCGGAAAATTTCGCTTCGGTCTTGTGTTGCAGCCGCCCGAACCAATTGAAGCAGGCCGTTGATTTTCCGGAATTGGGTGATGCCGACGTCCATGTTGTCGTTGAGGATGGACTGCAACCGCTCTTGAGCCAAGGCATACTCTCCCATATCGGCCAGGATGGAAGCCATTTCGACCACGGGCGTGACTTCATCTGGCAGGTGATTTCGGCAATCTTGCCACCAATGGAGGGCATCGTGAAGCATTCCTAAGTCATCGGCAAGAAGGCGTCCACCTCGCATCCACATGTCAAGACGTGTCGGGTCTGCGGCCACCACCCGCTTGGCTCCAGCAAGCGCACTCGCAGCCTCGTTCATGGTCGGTGGGACGCCAGCAGGGGGCAAACACGCTTCGACATAGATGGACCACGCTTCGATGTGGTCTTCGTCAAGTTGGGTCGCTTTCCTTGCTTCGGCCTTCGCTTGCTCACGGTCACCGTTTTCAAGAGCTTCCAAGGCGTTGAGGTAATGCGACTCCGCAGCCATGGTTTCACCTCATTCGTCACGTTTTCGGTCAAATTTCCTTGGTGGAGAGGTGCGGAAATCCCTTGGGGGTTGATTGTGCGCATGGCCTTGGCGTTTGCCTCGAGAGCGCCGGTACGAACCATCGGAGGAGGAACGGCGGTCGTTCCGCTGGTAGCCACCGCGGCGGTCGTCGTTTCTTTGGGAGCGCCCAGCACCGCGGTCGTTGGAACGGTCGTTGGAACGGTCGTTGCGTCGATAGCCACCGTTTCTCTCCCGCCCGCCGCTGCGGCCGCCTCCTCCTGGCCTCGGAGCCTCGCATCGATTGCATGCGTCTCGGAACGAGAAATTTGAGTTGTTGCAGGCTGGACACGTCCAATCGTTGGTGTTGAAATTCCCACCTTGTTGTCGTCCGCCACGGTCGCCACCCCGTCGGTCATCTCTGCGGTCACCCCTGCGGTCGTTTCGGAACCCATCCCTTCGGTCGCCACCTCGTCGGTCGTCGCGCCGTTGGAAGCTTTGGTTTCGGTCATTGGATCGGTTTCCGCCTCGCCGGTCGCCCCCGCCGCCACCCGGTCGTGGTGCCTCGCACCGATTGCAGGCGTTTCGGAAGGAGAAATTTGAGTTGTTGCACGCAGGGCAAGTCCAGTCGTTGGCGTTCGTGCTTCTGTCTTGCGACCGTCCGTTGCGCCGGTCATCCCGTCGGTCGTTTCGGAAGCCTCCATCCCGCCGGTCATCCCGTCGGTCGTTTCGGAAGCCTCCATCCCGCCGGTCATCTCGGCGCTGGAACCCACCTTGTCGGTCGTCTCGGCGTTGGGAGCCGCTGCGACCACCGCCTTGGGGCTTCGGAGCCTGGCAGCGATTGCACTCGGTTCGTCGAGCAAAGTTGGAGTTGTTGCATTGAGGGCAGTCCCAATCTTCGTTGAATTGTTGGCGGCCCCCACGGTCGTTTCGATTTGCACGGAAGTCACGGTCGTTCGAACGCCCTCCTCTTCGTTGGTCGTCGGGGCGACCTTGCTGACGGTCCCATCGGCCGCCTGAACCTCGGTCATTTTGTGAACGGTCCCGGGACCGCCAATCGTTCTTTGAGCGATCTTCACGTTGCTTCTTCGGACGGACCGTCACTTGAACACCGATGAGTTCCTCCATGTTCAGGGAACGGTCAATGTGAGCGATGTGGGCCAACGCATGCTCGGTGCTTCCAAGCACGCCGTCGACTTTTCCGATGTAGGTGCCGTCGTCGCTGCGGATCATGATGGCGTTCAACGAAGGTGAGGAGCCCTCAAAGTGAACCAGCAAGCCTCCTTCATGGCTTTTTGATTCAACGGTACCAGAAAACATGGTGAGGCCTGCTGAATCCTGCTACCATCGCCTTTTGGTTGTGTCGGTTTAGGCTTCGCGTTCTTTTCGTACCAGCACGGCGGCCCCAAGCATCCCGAGAACGGCAAGCAGGCTTGTCGCCGGCAAGGCTGCATCGTCTTCAATCCCGGGTGCGGGTGCCACCGGGGCTTCATCAACGGTCGGGGACACGATACCGACCACAACCTGCGTTGAGGCGCCGGACTCGTCCGTGGCCGTGATGACCACATCGTAGTCGGAAAGGCCGTTGGCCATGCAGATGGCGGTCGAGACATCAACGTTCCAATTGATGCCGTCGATCGTGAAGCCTTGATAATCGCTTCCGCAAATGGTGAGTCGCATCGTGACGGCCTCGAGGTCGGCATCGGAAACCAACCCGTACATCGAGAATTGCAGTTGACTCTCGTCCCACGTGGCGTTTTCGCCGTTGAAATTTGTTGCTACTTGAATGACGGGGGGGGTGTTGGGTTTGACCAAGCCCAAATCAAAATCCGAGGTGAAGTCCAGCATGTTGGCGGCCTGAGCCTCGGTTTTGAACCCGAACGTTCCAGGTCGAATGTTGTCAAGACCGACGTTGAGTTCGCCCACGGCGCTGCCGCTTATGGTCACGGTTTCGCCAGCACCGCCCATGGATTCACCCTGCACGGCCCGTGCCGAAAAGAGAAATTCGTCAACAAGGCCTGTCGAGGTGATGCTCATCACGGCACCGCTCCCGTCCTCGTTGAGCGCTGCGGTTGCGGTGAACAGGGTCCCAAAGACCCAAGTGCGCGAATCGTTTTCATCGGTGGCTCCCAAGGGGTCAACGGCGTGGCAGGTCGCCGTGGCCATGGGGGAGTTGGCGGGTTGTTTGACGAAGAAATCGCCCAACACGTTGTTCGAGACGCTCCAACCTGCCTCGTCGAAGGTGCACTGAAGCGACCAGCCGTTTTCATCGGTCGCCCATCCGTTGCCGATGTCCGCCGTGGCGAACAGCCATGTTCCCTCCCCAGAGGTCGGCACTTTGGTGCCGTTGGCGGGCACCGATGATGTCCACGCAGGCACGTCGTTGGTCGCCGGTTCTTGGGTCGTGAAATCCATGAACATGTTGCATTGCAAATCCCATTGGGTCCGGTCAAAAGCGACGAGTTGGGTCAATTGGAGCGAACCGTCGCCCAAGTAACTGAAGGAAGGTTCGTTGATGTGGTCGCAGGTTTGACCGTTCCCCGGTGCGTTATCGGTGACCCGGAAATCGTACAATCGAAGGCCCTGAAGAACGGGGAAGGTCACCCGGAGGGCGGCGTTGCTCATGTTGGTGATGTTCATGGCGAGCGTGAAATTTGAAACACCGCTGTTGGGAAGTTGGTCCCAACGCACGTTGTTGGTTTGTCCAGCGGCGACTTCAAGGGCAATTTCCATGTCATCGGTGGTTGATGTCGGCACTTCTTTGCAATCCGCTGCCGCACCAAAATTGGTGCAGGAACGAGCGTCGGGGTGATTTTCGGGAACCAAGTTCACCTCGTCCAAGCCGATACCGTCCTCGACGAATTCAAAATCGTTCCAATCAACGCCGCCGGAATGAGGAATGCCTTCACGCAAGCCAAGGCGAGTGTCCATGTCGGCGATGCATTTTGGACCGATGCTGCGGACAGCGTCCCTCTCATCGGTGCTGATCCAGTCGTTGTCACCACCAGGCAGACCTTCGAACAGACCGTCAAGGTTGTCCCGCACAATGGGAGAATTTGAGCCGTTCACCCAAGCGTTGGCGTACATATCACCGGTAGCCCAGTCGTCGAGAATGGCCAATTCAAAAAGAGCAAAGTCGTACTCAAACAGATCTTCGAAGGAATAACCGCTACAGTCAACGTCGAGCCCGTCCTGTCGCCCCTCAGTTGGAAGGGATTCGGGAGTGGATTCAAGGGAGGTGATGAGGGGACTCATGACCACGGAAAGCATCACCAAAGCAAGGCAAAGCGACGTGAGGGCGGCCAGTTGATGTGAGCGTGGCATGCTTTGACGCTGACCTTTCGCCTTCATGAACAATTGCCTGTTTCCATCATGGAACAAGGCGTTCCATGCGGCGGTGAAGGGCCCACCATGGAAGCACGGTCCAAACCGCTGCAGCAAGCCAGGACTGCCAAGCAGCGACCCCTCGGTCCACCGTTGGCAGTTGGGTTTCCAAGAGGTGGTGGTAGACGCCGTTTGGAGAGAGCAAATCCAACATTCCCTCGAGCGTCACCCAAGCAGGGTCGTTGGTTTCGCCCACCGAGACGCCCGATGCGTAGGCCACCATTGACGTGACCAGCGCCCACAGGAAGGTGAAGAAGAACCAAACCCCAACGCCAAAGGCAATGGCCGTTCCTTGTTCTCGGGCTGTGGTTGAAGCGAGCAAGGCAAAGAGGGTGTACCACAAAACGATGAGGCCGGTCGAGAGCGCATAGACCAATGTCTCGGTGAGGGTTGGCCACGCATCCATGCGGTGATTGACCACGATGACGGTAAGCAGAAGGAGGGCATAGACCGGAATCAGAATCGCTTGAGCATGACCGATGATGAGGGCCGCTGCTTGATGCGTCCGGGGCATGGGTTGAGCCAATTGGATCTCCAGCATCCCGCTGGCTCGGTCTTTGCTTACACCGTCAAAGGCCATTAAAACGGCACACATCGTTGCGCCAAACACCACGCCCAACGAAGCATAGAACAACACTTCCATGGATGTGTCGGGTTGATGGCCGCCAGGCAGAACGATGTTCGGGTCGGAAAAGCCCCATGCCAAGCCCGGAAGGAAGAGGAGCAGAATGGGCAGCATGACCTTCAGGCGAATGTTGGAGAGGCGCTCTTTCCGAATTCTCCGTGCCACCTTGAGGACTCTTCTGGCGTCACTCATCTTCGCTCACCTCCGTCGCCTGAAGGGGGAGCATCGCCGAAGAGGCCACTTCAAGGCTGATGTCGTCCAAACTCATCCCAGTTGCAGCACAAAGCCACTCAACAAGGTTGGGTCGGACGGGAGCCCACGACGTCATCTCGAGGTCCGAATCGAGGCAGTTTTGCAACGCATCGTGAGGGCGACCACGAAGGACCAGCGACCACGTTTCGTCGTCCTGTTCCCAAGCGATCACGTCGTTTTGAAGGCTTTCGAGCACCTTGGAGGAACGCAAATCTCCCCGGCCTTGGAGTCGATACCTTCCGTCCAAGCCAAGCCGTTTTTCAACCGCTTCCAGCGGACCTTCGTCCAACAATTGGCCCCGATGCATCAGAGCAATTCGGTCGATGAGCCCTTCGAGTTGTGTCACCATGTGGGAGGAGATCACGACGCTCACCCCCTTTTCCGCAAGCCGCCGCACCAAACCTGCGAACGCTTCCGCCGCAACGGGATCCAGGCCGTTGAATGGTTCATCCAACAGCAACAAACGGGGCGAGCCCAACAAGGCCGCAGCGATGGACAAGCGTTGGCGCATCCCCTGGCTGAGGTTGTCCAGCGGTTCGTTGGCCCGGTCGCTTAAACCGACGAGCGAAAGCAGTTGGCCGATGCGTTGTGTGCTCTGGCCTCGCATGTCGTTGAGTTGCTGGAGGGCTTCGTTGACGGTGAGGCGCCCCTGCCATCTCACCTGCTCGGGCATGTGGCCTGCCCATGTTCGCAGGTCTTCCACTTCCACGGTCTCGTTTTGCTGCAGGCGTCCGGTGACCTTCCCGGACTGCAGCGGCAGAACACCTGCCATCATGCGAAGCAGCGTGGTCTTTCCCGCACCGTTCGGCCCGATCAGTCCCAACACGCTGCCCGGGTAGAGGGCCAACGTCACCCCGTGAACCCCGGCACCGCGCCGGCTCGCCCACGGCTTCCATGGTTTTGGTGCAGGAAGGCGATGGCGGTGCTCCACCTCGCTGAAAACGAGCAACGGGTCCGCCATGAACATCCCTACGCGAATCCCTTGCATCAACCTTGGCGAAAGGCGAACCTCTATGGCGCACGGGCGTTGGTGGGAAGCGAACACCATGCTTTGGCAGGGAGCGCTTCAAGCCCTGGCTCCACTCTTGGGTGCTGTGGCCGCTCTTCACGTGCTTCACCGCCGTAAAGGCGAGGTCAACGAGGCAGCGTGGTACGCTCCCGTTGGTAGGGATGGCCTCCGCATGCTCTTCCTTGTCCCGCCGTTGTTGTGGTTGGTGCCGGGAGGTTTGCTGCTCGTGCTTCCCGGGATGCTGGCCCTCTCCGCAGCGAGTCCTGCCGCTCGTTTGACCTGGTCCGAGCACCGCAACGCCCGTGTGGTGGCCGTCGGGGTGGCGCTGTTGTGTCTGGGTGCAGGAGGGCTCTTGCCCGTCTCATCCCCTCCCTCACCGGAAGCGTGGGGCTCGCCCTTGTACACGGAAAACCCGCATGCACCCGTCTATCCCGCAAGCGAGCAGTACACCTGGCTGACCTCGGATGTGGTCGTTTTGCAGTCGCTGAGTTTGCGCCTTCCCCACCAGCAAGGGGTGTGGGGGGCTGAGCAGTCGGCGGTGACGCTGGCCTCAGCGTTCAATTTGGAAACCGCTCGAATGCACCAAGCCATCGAGCTCATTGACGATGAGTTGCCCTTCCAACTTGACCCCCACGATGTCTTTCTTGAAGCCATACCCGCACCGTCCTCGGTGGATATCCGGCTCTCGAGCACCGAGGTAAGGTCGGTGGAATTTCGTCATTACGACATCAAAACAACGGCCATTGGCTTGGATCCAAGCGGCACCAAAGTCGGTGAAGTGGTGACGACATGCGTCGCTTCATGGGGCGGTCAACTCAACATGCTGATCGTTGTTCGGCCGATTGCCCACCCGACCTTGGAGGACGATGCCCGCGGCGAGATGTGGATACGCCCATGGCTTCAGGCCCAAGCTTGAGGCTCCGGGTATCAATAACGGACCTTCTTCCGGGTCAAGGTTCGCCAGATGCGTTGCAGCGGGTCGTAGTAACGGTCAACCACACGCTCCTTGAGTTGGATGATGGCATCATCCGTGATTTGGATGCCTGCGGGACAAACTTCGGTGCAACAGCGCGTGATGTTGCAATATTCAACGCCGAACTCTTTCTTGATTTCAGGAACGCGGTCCTCCACGTCCAGCGGGTGCATCTCGTATTGCGCCAATCGAACGAGGTTTCGTGGACCGGCGAAGTCATCGAAGAGTTCGTGGTCACGCAAGACGTGGCAGGTGTTCACGCAAAGGAAGCATTCGATGCATTCTCGGAAGTGCTGGACGCGGTCGGCTTCCATTTGGTTGAACTCCCAGTCTTTGTGCTCGGGGCCGTTGATGGGTTTGATGCGTTGAGCGACCTCGTAATTCCAACTCACGTCGGTGACAAGGTCCTTCACGTGCGGGAAGGTTTTCATCGGTCGAATCTCAATGGGTTGGCCGGCAGGAG
>JAURDW010000041.1 GCA_030827745.1 Candidatus Poseidonia sp. | reverse complement strand
CCCGGTGTTGAAGCCTTTTACAGTGACAATTGGACCGCCTCGACGTCCCTGCTCTTACCCCATGCTTCCTTCCACCAAATCGAGTACGGAAGCTTGGTGAACGGTGGCGGCAACCCCGAAGCGGCCAATGCCTTCCTTGCCTTTTTGCTCAGCGAAGATATCAACAGGAACATGCCTGAGAACAACCTCATGCAATCGGTCCTCGTCAACGCGACTTGGCCCGAAGAAGGCGGCTACCGTTTCCACACCGATGTGCCGGAAACGAAGGCCAACCTATCGACCGAGCGAATCGGACAAGAAATGGAAGCCTGGCTCCTCGCTTGGAGCGAGGCGAAACTTGAGGCGGAATCATGAGCGTTTGGGGGTCGCAAAGAGCACCCTTTGGCGTTCACCCCGTCCAGTGGGCCGTTCTTGCTTTCGTGATCGCTTTGGGCGTCGGTCCCCTTTCCCTTGCCTTTCTTCGTCTGTGGGCGGTGACGGGTATGGCTCCCTGGGAAGCGGTCACGCCGGTGTATGAACTTCCTTCTGCCCGTGATGCACTCGGTTTTGCTCTCACAGAGGCCCTCCTGTCCACCGTCTTGACGTTGGCCCTGGGACTGCCGTTGGCTTGGGGGTTTGGCCGGTATTCTTGGAAGCGTTTGCGCCTCAAGCGTTCGCTTCTCTTTTTGCCGTTTGTGACGCCCCCCATCGTGGCAGCGGTGGGTTTCCTCGCCCTGTATTCGCCCGGGAGCATCGTGTACGGTGTGGGAATTGACTTGCGTGGCGAAACGGGGGTGGTCGGTTGGCTGGCTACGGTGACGGGGTGGGAACACCCCGGCCATTTCATGGCCCTCATCATCGCTCACGTTTGGTTCAACCTTTCCCTCGTGGTTCGATTCGTCGAACCGGTCGTAGCGCAACTGGACCCCCAGTGGGAAGAACAGTTGCGCTTGCTTCCAGCCGGCCAAACTCGGCGAGGACGACTTCAACATCTTTGGTTGCCCATTCTTGGACCTGCGGCCACGGTGGCAGCTGCTTACACGTTTTTTTTCAGTTTCACCTCGTTTGCCATGGTCAAGTGGTTGGCGCCAACCTCCAACACCCTGGAGTCGTTGCTTGGCGAATTGGGCGGCACGGCCGGCATTGAAGGCTATCGGGTTGAGACAAGCCTTGCCGTGCTTGGAATTGCGACGCTCCAAACCGTCTTGATGCTCATGATGCTGGCTTTGGCCGGGAGGTTCGAACGGAAGCACAACCAAGTTCTGTCGCTGCGCCACGAGGCTTCGAACCGTCAACGCCATGGACCCGCACCCAGGGGATGGACGTGGTTTACAAACGGACTTTTGGTGGTGCTTCTCGCACCTTTAGCAGCGGTGGTGCTGGCTTCCTTCCGAGTTCGCTCGCCGGGCGCTGGGTCCTCCGGCTACGAGTGGACCTTGGAAGGTTGGAGGCGGGCGTGGACTGGCGATTTCTCCACGGTGCCGCTCCATGACGCATTGAGCAATTCATTGACGTATGCCGCACTCAGCCTTGTGGTGGCATTGCCGCTTGGGTACGCCGTCGCGTCCAGTTTGGTCACGTTGCGCAGCAAGGGTCATCGAAAACTGGCAGGCGTCCTCGACTCGTTTTGCATGCTCCCGCTCTCCATGTCGGCGGTGATGGTCGGTTTGGGCATGGTGGTGGGTATTTTGCGGTGGTATCCCAACCTGTTTTCCTTCCCCTACCTGCCCGTTGTCCCGCATGTGATGCTTGTTTTGCCGTTTGTCATTCGTCTGTTAACGCCTGCGATTGAGCGAATCGAGCCTCAGTACGCAGAGCAGGCATCGTTCCTACCGCTTCGTCCATTGGCGTACTGGTGGCACACCAGAGGTGCTTTTTTGGTCGTCCCCGCCACGATGGCGGCGTCGCTTTGCCTGGCATTTTCCCTCGGAGAATTCGGGGCCACCTATCTGGTTGTCAGGGTGGGTTCGTGGGATTCTCTTTCCATCATGGTGGACCAAGTCGCATCACGACCCAAATTTGACCCCTTGGTGCTCCCGACAGCGATGGCCTTGGCCACGGTCTTGATGGTCGTGACCCTCATGGTCCTCGCCATCAACGAAGGGGCACGGGCATGGAGGTTGCGGCATGAAGTTTGAGATCAAAGCAGGGACGGTGACGGTCGAGAACGCCTTCATTTTCAAGGAAGTGAACCTCACGGTCTCACCTGGGGAAATCGTGAGCATTCTCGGACCGAGTGGTTGCGGCAAGACCACCTTGTTGCGAGCCTGTTGTGGCCTTACACCCCTTTCGTCTGGCGAACGTTGGCTCGGCGATTCCAAACTTGCACAAGGGGTTCACCCTGACATCACCATGCTGTTCCAGCAACCCGTCCTCTATCCGCACCTGAACGTCGCCCAAAACATCGCGTTGGGTCTTTCGAAAACCGAAGGAAAGAAACAACGTACACAACGGATTGATGCTGTTCTAAAATCCATTGGACTGGAAGGCTTTCAAAACCGAGGGGTCGCCAACCTTTCCGGTGGAGAAGCCCAGCGCGTGGCCTTTGGCAGGGCCTTGACGCAAGCGCCGAAGGTCATGCTTCTCGACGAACCCTTTGCCTCGGTCGATGTCGCCCGACGATTGAAGCTGGCCGAAATGACGCGCCAGCACCTCAAAGAACGCAACATCACGGTTCTCCACGTCACCCATGACGAGGACGAAGCGCACATCATGGCCGACCGAATCCTCCGATGGACCGATGTGCAACCAGCCCAAGGGAACGGTGAACGTACGTGAGCCAACCTCGAGGTACACCTTGGCCCGTGCTTCAGCGTTGGTTTCCACAACGAGGAGCGTGGACACGCCCGGTTCATGCTGCCTGGTTGGGCGGGTTGTTTCTGCTTCTGTCCGCATTCCCCTACACCCTCGTCAACCGGTTGGCGGGATGGCGCGATGCTTCGGTGCTCAACGTTGAGACTCCTTTGGACACCTCCCTTCCTTTTCTTCCATGGATGGTGGTGCCTTACATTTCCTTCTACGCTTACTTCCCCCTGATGTTTTGGATGGGCGCAGCCAAACACCGCCGTCATCAGGGAGAACTGTTGACCCTGCGGCTGATTCAAGCGTCGTGGGTGGCTTTTGTCATCTTCCTCGTGTTCCCGGTCCACGTCGATTTACGGCACCAAACCGCCGATGTTGAAGGCTTGTGGGGTTCGCTCTTTGACGCGATTCATGCCGTCGACACCCCTTACAATGCATGGCCGTCCCTGCACGTCTTGCAGAGTCTCTTGGTGGTGCTGGTCGTTGTCCGGTGGCTTGAGAATGACGGGACCATCAGCAGGCGCCTTTGTGCCTTGGTATGGCTCGCATGGATTTCGCTGGTGCTTTCCACGATGCTGGTGAAGCAGCATTACCTCTTTGATGTGGCCACGGCGTTGGCCATTGGGGCCCTGATGTGGAGAGGTTGGTTCCGCCCCGTGTTCAGCCAAACAACGCATTGACCGTTTGCGGACTGGTGAGGTAAACGGTAAGTCCGACGCCAGCCATGATCATCATCCACGAGCCAATCATCTTGATGTGACCCGTCGCTCGACGCAGGAAGTTGATCATCACTTGACGGCCCATGCCCACCAACATCGTCACCGCCACCATCAAGATCAACAACCCGACCATCAATCCTGCGATACCAAACCCGATGGCCGAGGTCCCCAACGTGCTGAGGAAGACCACGAAGGGAAGGACTGCTGCGGCGGTGCAATCGATGGAAGCGGCAGCGTAACCGATGCCGTAGAGGTACATGTTTCGCCGGGGGGTGAAGGTGTCATCGGCCTCGGTGGTGCTGTACTTGTCCACCAAATTTTGCACGAAGCCCATCAGGTGCGATGTGATGCCAAGGAGCATCATCGAGCCCAGCACAATGAGCAACAGGGCAATAAAAATCGCAATGTAATGAATGATGCCGGACTTTGCAAAGGCCTCGCCCATCAGCAAGGCCACGATGCCGATGAGACCGAAGAAGGTCCACATCCCGAGACCCGAGAGCACACCGATGTTGAACGAACTTGGCATCCTTGTCTTCAGTTTCCCTTGTTCAATCAACTCGTCCTCCCTCGCACCCAGCGAGAGGTAATAGGAGATGAAACCGGGGAGAACGGGGAAGGCACAGGGCGAGAAATAGACGAGAATGGACAGAATGAGACCGAGAACGAAGACCGCTGTAAACGAGGTCTCGGGCTCCTCCCAACCGATGCGAGCACCGAAGGTTTCGGCGACATCCTCTGTCAAAGCCTCGTTCACCAAACCATCAAACTTCTTCCAGCCGTCGGCGGGTGTACCTGTTGCTTGTTGGGCGATGATGTACCCTTCCTCATCGATAATGAGCACCACGGGAATTTGTCCCGTGCCGCCCGTCGTGAAGAGACGAACGGGGTCGGTGGTGCTGCCGTCCTCAAGCACCGCAGCGTCTACAGAGCCGAAACCGGTGGGATAGAGGGGGACGGTGTAGGGTCCGCCGCTCTCGTTCATGTAGTCCACCGATTCGCCGTACCATGCTCCGTAAGCGAAGATTTTGAGGGTCTTGTTTGAGGCGTTGGCGGTGGCCTGCCAGCTGTCCATCTCCTCCTCAAGGTGGGCTTGGACGGCGTGGCAGTTGCTGCAATCTCGAGCCATGAGGTCAAGGATGATCACGCTTCCTCGATGGTCCTCAAGGTTGAACCACCCGGTTTCGTTGACCAAGCCTGCTTCAACGTCACTCCTGTTCAACGATTCAAAGACGAGGTTGGGGATGGGCGCAGGGTCTGCATCCGATTGGAACAACTCGTCCATGCTGTCAAACATCGAAAGCGCGGCAAAGGAAATGGTGCTGAACATCACGACAGCGATGCCGAAGGCTTGCCACGTGGACTTCTGCTTGAACACGCCCCAATCCGCTTGGTCGAGCACGCCCATGCGTATCACTGGGCGCGGGTCGTTGAAGAATGTAGCCCAGAAGGGGCATGGCCCAAAAGCCGGAAAGGTCGGTGGGTTCGGCTGGAATTGAATCATTTACAGGTGGGCTCGGCCGGAATTGAACCGGCGCCAACGAACTTAACGATTCTCAACAAATTGTTCGTGGCTGGTTCAATTCGGCCTTGTTTTGTTGTGAAGTGGGCTCGGCCGGAATTGAACCGGCGATCTTCGCCATGTGAAGGCGACGTCATAACCCCTAGACCACGAGCCCCTAGGTAAACCGCCGACCCACCTCGCGGGTATAAGCCATACTCTGGCTAACGGTGCTGGTTGAGATGGACCACGCCAACCTCAAGCCGTTCGTGGGTCGGGTGGACCTCCACCAGCAGCACGGGAACCTCCACCACATCAGCGAGGTCTTCGGCCAACGACAAGGGAAGTTCAATGCGTTGGTGGGCAGCGTCGTACCTTATCCAACCGTCAGCGATGCCCAAGACGCCCTGCAACTCGGCCATGTCGTCGAAAGCGTCTTCAAGCGAAGTCGGAATGGCCCCGAACAGAACCGTATCGTCGTCGCTGAGCACTTCATAGGGGCGAAGCGTGGCTTGACCACGGCGCTTGAACCGGTTTCGGAGTTGCCCGGCATCCTTGTATTTCGCCGTACAGAATTTCAGATGGTACGGCTTGTCGGCCGCCGCTTCTTTGAGCCGGAGGGCAAGTTCAGCCGACCCTTCGGCCGCCGCCGTGATGCCACCGCTCAGGTTGAAACCCCGCACATCCATGTTTTCCTGGTTGCCGACGGTGATTTCCAGCTCGTTGAGGTTGAGGAACGCCACGGGTGCTTCGGCGAGGTCGTCAAGCAGAGCGAAAAGTTGAGTCTCTTTGTCCGGCTCGCATGGCAGTTCAACACCGACCTCAATGCCTGCATCGACGCAGGCTTGCATGGTGGGTCGGTATTTTTTGGTCGTGCCGTCCAGCAGATGGAATCGGATTTCGTCGAGGCCTGCTGCACCAAAATCAGCGGCCCGGTCGGGGTCAAACGGTATGGAGGTGTAGGCGTGAATGTGATGCTCGGTTCCAAAGGCTGCTTTGAGTTGGCGAACCGCCTCCAACGTCTTCTCGAGGTCGAGCATCGGGTCGCCCCCCGTAATGCCGGTTCCGGTGGCCTTCATCGCCCTCCCTTCCTCAACAACTTCGTCCCAAGAGGTGCATCGCCGTTCGTTGGCGAACATGTCCGGCGTCTCTCGACGGTTTTCCGAGAGCGGGCAGTAATCGCAGCCCCAATGGCATTTGCCCGTCACAAAGAGCACGAGTTTGCTGCCTTGCTGACACTGAACACATCCTTCAGCCTCACCCGCCTCTGCGGGCAGGATTTCGGTGGCCATGGGAAGAGATTGCATCACTCGGCCTCCTTGTTCATGGTGGCTGCGTTCAACAACCAGCGATGAAAGCGTCGGTCCAGCGTCAATTCCGGGTGAAAGGTGACGCCCAGATGGGCGCCATCGAGCACACCAACCACTTCCTCGCCGAGGGTGGCGATGGGCAGTGCGGTGAGCCCTTCGCTGGTGAACCTTGGAGCACGGATGAAGACGCCGGGGAAGCCCCCTTCGAGCGAGGCGGCACCTTGCGAGGCGACCTCAAGAGGTTGGTGGGAGAACCGGTCGCGTGGGGCCGGCTCGTCCGCCGTGGAGGCCACGGCATCTGGCGTGTCAAGCGTGACCGAAAGTGTCGCCTCAAACGAGTCCCGTTGACGGCCCCAAGCATTGCGAGCGATGGAAGCGGCGAGGTACGGCGTCCTCCCCTCACCGGGTTCTGCCAGCAGAATGGCGCCGGCACAGGTGCCCAAAACAGGACGATGAGGGTGGTCGTCCATCCACTGGAAGAGGCCGTTGAGCAGGGATTCATGCTGGCTTGCAATTCGCATGGTGGTCGATTCTCCGCCGGGAAGAACGAGCGCGTCCAACCCGCTGCTCACGTCCTCGCCACGTCGGCACTGGACGATTTCAAGCGGCAAACCAAGTTCGTTTGAGGCAGCTCGCAAGGCCTCCGCATGCTCGTGGCGAGCGCCTTGGAGCATCGCCAAACCAACACGGAGCATGCCCACGCCTCTTCGCCCTTCCCTATCAGTCCAGCGCTTCACCCGCACACGGTGGGCTGGTTCGGCCTCCATGCATTTCAAAGACCGTCATGCACCACCAACCACCATGACGCACAACGGCGACTGTTTCCTCGTCCCCGGCCCCGTTCGCATGAGCGAGGCCTGCCTGCAAGCCATGGCCACCCCTGTGATGACCGCCCGTGGGCCGGAATTCCGCCAAGTGATGGCCACCCTCAACTCAGGCCTGCGCCATGCATTCAACCTCACGCCCTCAAAACCGGAGATGAAATCCCAATCGTGGACCGGCGAGGACGGTTACAAGGTCGTCGTGGTGAGCGGCAGCGGCACAGCGGCGATGGAGATGGTCGTCGCGAACCGGTTTCGCAGCAACGACCTTGTCCTCGTGCCGACCAACGGGAAGTTTGGCGAGCGGGTGGCGGAGATTTGCAACCGCTTCTGCAACGTCAAGCACCTGAAGTACGAATGGGGCCGTTCCTTTGACCATTACGAAATCGAACAGCAACTTGAACGCGGGTGCTACGAAGCCTTGCTCATCTGCCACAACGAGACCAGCACGGGCATCACGCAAGACGCCGAAGCCATTGCCGAAATGTGTGAGCGGCACGGGGTGGCTTTTGTCCTCGACGGCATCACGTCCGTCGGCGGTATGCCCGTCCACCCTGCCAAATGGAAGGCGGAAGCGGTCGTGATGGGGGCACAAAAATGCACGGCAGGACCTTCGGGAATTGCGGCCGTGGCCCTAAGCGAACACTGCGTTGAGCGCATCAAGGCGATTGACCAGCAGGGGGAAACCGGCCCAAGGTACTACTTTGACATGATTTCGGCCCTCAAAAAAGGCGACGACGACCAAACTCCTTGGACGCCTGCCATCAACCTCGCCATGGGCTGGGGTGCAGCGCTTGAGATTCTGAAAGAAGAGGGCAACGAAAACCGCTGGAACCGGTGTGCAAAGATGGCCGACGGGGTGCGCCGCTTGTTCCTTGACCTCGGGTTTCAACTGCTTGCCGATGACGGTCAGCGCAGCGATACGGTGACCGCCATCATGTACCCCGAAGGCCTTGACGATTCGTGGCGGTCGGCCTTGAAGGACCGCTATCAAACGCAAGTCATCGGTGCGCAAGATCACCTCAAAGGCAAAATGTTCCGCGTGGGCTCCATGGGCGAGACGCCTATCGAGGAGATGGTTGAAGGCTGCAAGCGCATGATTGCCTGCTTCCGCGATTTCGGTCACGATTTGCCCGAAGTGGACGTGGAAGCCTACTTTGTTTGAGGCGAGCCCATGACCCGTTGCATCGTCTTGGGCCGTTTCCAACCGTTTCACCTCGGCCATGCATCGTTGGTCAAGGCTGCCGTTGAGCACGCTGACGGAGGCGAAGTCGTGGTGGCCATCGGTTCCGCCCAAGCGGGCTGGGAAGCGAACAACCCCTGGACGGCGGAAGAACGGCAAGCGATGGTGGAAGCGTGGGCAGCGGCCACCGGCCACAGCGTGAACGTGGTCCACATTGAGGACATCAACGACCCACCCAACTGGGTGGAGCATGCCGCCAAAGCCCACGGCGAAGGCACCTTGGTCACCTCGGACGGACCAACGGCTGACCTCTACCGTACCGCCGGTTGGGAGGTGCACGACGTGGCGCTTTCGGAGCGGGAAACGCTTGAGGGCTGGCGGGTGAGGCAAAGCGTACGCATGCTCTCCACGGTGATGGACGACGAAGCCACGCGTACGGTGTTGGCGGCGAGTGTGCCCGAAGCGGTGATTGAGTGGCTGATCGAGAACGATGCGATGTTCCGTTGCTCAACCTTTGAAACGGGCGTTCATGCCGGGTGAGCAGTTTCGTTTCCCGGCACTAGCACTCGAATATTACGTACGAGTGTACGGAACGAGGTGTTGAGTTTCCCGGTACGAGGCTCTTCTTTCCGCTCGCCCAAAATCAGATGGCCGGCGCAGTTGAGGTCCCCAGCCGAGGGATGAACTCCTCGGGGTTGACGGCGGCCAAATAATCCGCATCCTCTGGGGCGCTCAACGCCGCTTCATTGAGCACACGCCCGTCCAGCGTGAAGACGGAGTACCCGTTTTCGAGAAGAGGGGTGAAGATGGCGCTGCCTTGCTTGCCGAGAGAGGCGAGGATGCTTTGGCGGAGTTCAAACAACACCAACCCAACCTTTCCCTCAGCCAACATGCCCGTTGCTCCCTTGAGCACGTCTTCCTCAAAGCCCTCAACGTCAATTTTGAGGAAGTCAATGCGGTCAATGGCGTTGGTTTTGCAATACCGGTCCACCGTGTCGACTTGAACATCAATTTTCTCAACCGTAGGGCTGGCGCCGGTGTCCCCAAGGGAATGGTGGCCGTGGAAACTCTTCACGTGAAGTTGGAGGCTTCCCGGTTCGCTTCCGAGGGCAAGTTGGGAGAGGGTGATGTTCTTTGTTTGGCGCAGAACGATCTGGTCTTGAGTCATCCGAAGGTTGTCGGGGTGTGGTTCAAATCCGTGAACGTGCTTGGTTCGGTTGGAAAACCAATTCGCAATCGTGCCGATGTTGGTGCCAACATCAAAAACGACATCGTCCTTGCTCAGCAAGGGTTCCACCACATCCAGCCAGTACGTGGCGTCAACGGAGAGGTTTTCCTTCAGGGTCCACTTCAGCCGTTGGCCTTCCAGCACCGGCCGCAGCAAGCCCCGTCGAGGGTCGTGCACGTACACCGTTAATTCGGATTGTCGAATCCATCTTTTGATGATGGGCTCCGTGATGTACTTTGAGTACAAACGTCCGGGAAGGCGTAGCCCGTAACGCAAGGCGCGGTAGGGAAACGAATCCTTCAGCGGCATGGAGGAACAACCTCTGCTCCCCTCTTCCGCACTTCAAGATATTCATTTCATGGATGACTCGACCAAGCTGGAGGAGGTGAGCGTGGAGGGCTGCAGAGAGCGAAGGGAGAAGTTACTTTGCAGGTGCGTCGCCTTTGGCCGCTTTCCCAAACGCTGCGATGACGGTGAGGGCTTCCAGGATTCCCAAGCCGATGAGAAGCGTGGGTCCGGCAGCGGCATGCGCTTCAACTTCAAGGTCAAAGACGGTCACGAGAGGTCCGTTTTCGTCGTCTCCAATCACGCCGTCCAAAACCCCTCCGGAATCGTCGTCCACGAGGCTGACTTCGCCGGTGATGGCGTAACGGTCGTCCTCATGGAGTGTCCAAGTAAAGCCCGTTTGGGACTGAGCGTCGGGCCCCCCAGCGACAAACGAGACGGTTTCAGGGTCGCAATCGACCACCACATCAGACCCCAACGTTGAGGCAGCGATAAGTCGGTCCCGCTCCTGCCCCGTGATGATGCCGACCCAAACGCTGGAAACGTTCCAGTCAAGGTCAACCTCCACGGGAAGCAAGTCGCCGTACGGTGGTTTGGGCAGCACCTCTTCAGCGATAGCACACCCGGTTCCGTCTGCAGGGACGGGAATGTCTTCCACCGTGTCGTTGTACTGCACGCCAAGAACAGCGCCGGCCAACAAGCCACCAAAGAGCAGGGCAAGCATCAGCAGCCACCAGCGCATGAACGCCTGTGCAAGCACCTGTTTTTCAGTTCTCGTTTTGGGGGGGTTTCAGGAGACGGGCTTTTTCCACCGCCTGCCATGACCCGCCGTTGTGAGCCTCGAGACCGGCCTGACGCAGCAATTTTGCGGCTTTTCCAGAACGCATACCGCTTGCGCAGCAGGTGACGATGGTCTTCTTTTGTTTCTTGAGCGAGGCGGTTTTTGCCTGGATCGAGGCGAGTGGAATGTTCCTGCTTTCTTTGCCGTGACCGTTGCGATATTCGCCCTGGGTTCTCACGTCGACGATGATGGCTCCTTTCGCCAACAGGTCGGCGGTGGACGGCCCACTTGGGCCGAGGAGTTTCTTCAACCAGCCAAACATGCGTTCACCTCAACCGTACACGACGGGCATACCGGCGTTCTTCCAGCCCGTGATTCCTGATTCAAGTTCAATCAGATTTGTGAACCCCAAATCCTGCAGTGTTTTGGCCGCATCTTGGGAGCGGTTGCCGCTGCGGCAGTAAAGGAGAATCAACGCATCCTTGTCTTCTGGAAGTTCGTTCTCTCTGGTCTCGAGTTCGGTGTGAGGGATCAGCGTGGCGTTTTCCAAATGCCCGTCTTGTTCCCATTCGGAAGTTGTTCGTACGTCGAGAAGAAAGCCTTCCGGATGTTCCTGAATCGCTTCGCTGAACCCGTCTACGTCCACCCGTTCCCATGTGGCCGAGCCTCCAAGGCAGCCGGACAGCAAAAGCAAGGTCAGCAGAGGGAGGGCAAAGCGCATGCCTACGGGCGATGGCCCTCCGTTTTTGTAAGTTGTGCGGGTCTCCCGCAAAACAAAAGGGAGGTGACACGGAGGTACGTTGTTGCTCGTTCAGCCATCGTTTCGTTTGACAACGGGCGGATTGATGTCTTTTGGGCCACTTTTCTGACCCAAGGTCTCAAACTCAGCAAACGGCGTCCCTCTTCGGGCCAAACCACGCCCTTGGAGACCTTTTCCATGTCAACAGAAAGAATATATGACAATGACATGAGGGACAGGCATGAAAGGCATTGTCTTCCGAGAATTTATTGACATGGTTGAAGCAACGTTTGGGGACGAAATGGTGGACACCATCATCTCTTCCTGTGACTTGGAGAGCGGGGGAGCATACTCCGCAGTGGGGACCTACGACCACACTGAACTCGTCCAAATGGTGGTGGCACTTTCCGGCCAAACCGATATTGAAGTTCCAGCACTCGTTGAAGCGTTTGGAAACTATCTCTTCGGTCGGTTTTTGGCCCTCTTCCCCGTGTTTTTCAACCACGAGACCTCGTTTGAATTCTTGAATTCCATCCACGATGTCGTCCACGTTGAAGTGCTCAAACTCTACCCTGACGCTGGCCTTCCGTCCTTCAACAGCAGCATCTCTGACGGAGGCAAGACCCTCCACTTTGAGTACCACTCCGCTCGTCATTTTGCCGACCTCGCTGTCGGATTGATGAAAGGAGCGTTCGCTCACTGGGGCGAAGATGTGAGCATTGACATCGAAGACCGAACCACCGGTGATGACCAAGTCGTGATGTTCACCTGCACCTTGAATGACTGACGGTGGCGTAGGTGGATATTTTCGAACTGGCGAAGCAGGCCCAAAAGCAAAACTCCGCCACTGACGACAGCCCCAAAGCCGTGATCGCACGGCTTGAACGAAAACTTGAACGCGAAAAGCAAGCGAGGCTGACGGCGGAACAAACCATCGAGGAAAGTTCACGCCGCCTCTATATGGCCAATCAGGCCCTCGATGCTTCAAACAATCAGTTGGAAGGGACCGTCCTTGAGCTCAACGACACGATGTCACGCCTGACCTCGGCTGAGGTCAAGCGGCAAGCGACCACGGCGACGCTGGTTGTGGCTCTGGTTTTGTTCATCATCAGCGAGTTCGCCATCGAACCCGAATTGGAGAAAAGCATTAGCAACACCTTGGTGCTTCAAGTTGCGAAGGTTGGCATTTTCTCGCTTTTGATTCCGTTCGAAATCATCGCCTCACGCATCATCGAAAGCGGGCTCACGGAATCTGGAGAGATCAGCCACATGATGTATCGAAATCTCTTGGAGTCCGCCTACGATGACGGCATCATCACCGATATGGAGCGGAACCTGTTGAAATCCAGTGCTGCTCAATTTGGCATATCGGACCAAGTGGCAAGGAGACTTGAGGCCGAAGTGGTGCAGGCCATGGGTTTGGACGGCGACGAGCAAGCCCTTTTGAACGGGGAATCTGAGGAATAGGCATGCCCCCGAGCGTGCTCTCCAACCAGCCGATGGGCTTTGTGCGCACCACCCTCGACCCTTTCCTTTTCTGCGTTCATCACCTGGATTTGTATCCTGAAGGCAACGAGGAGATGGGGCCGGATGAACCGCTCGTGGGCCGTCACATTGGCTCGGATTTTGATGAAAATAACGACTGGAAGATGTATCACGGAAAAACCGTCCCAGGGTTCCCTGCCCATCCCCACCGAGGGTTTGAGACCGTCACGGTGGTTTTGGACGGCCTTGTTGACCATTTTGATTCGGGGGGCGCCACAGGGCGGTATGGATTTGGCGATGTGCAATGGATGACGGCTGGCTCAGGTCTGATGCACTCCGAGATGTTCCCCCTCGTCAATACCGACCGCCCCAACCGCTTGGACCTTTTCCAGATTTGGATTAACCTGCCTGGCAAGGACAAAATGACGGCGCCCGGTTACGAAATGATATGGTCCGAAGAAGTTCCTCGCCTCAGCCTTGAGGGGGGCGATGTTCGCCTCATCAGCGGACGGTGGGGAGAGACCGTCGCTCCATCAGCCCCACCAGCATCGTGGGCCAACGACCCCGAGCACGAAGTTGGCTTGTTCATCATCACCATCAAGGCTGGAGGCACCGTTGAACTGCCAACAGCCTCTGCGGGAGTGAATCGGATGATGTACCACATCGACGGCGGTGCGGCAGAGGTCGAAGGCCATCGTTTGCAACCTCGCTTCGGCATGGAACTGCGTGCATCGGAACCGACGGTGGTGAGTGCAGGAAAGGAGAACGTGCGTGTGCTCGTCCTTCAGGGTCGCCCCATCGGTGAGCCGGTGGTTCAGCACGGACCGTTTGTCATGAACACACGTGAAGAAATTTACCAGGCGTTCTCCGACTTCCAACGGACCGAATTTGGAGGATGGCCCTGGGGGCCTTCCGATGTTGTTCATCCACGTGAAGAGGGACGCTTTGCCCAAATGGGCGATGGGAAGCGCATCACACCAAGCGGCTCATGACGCGTCTCTCAAAGGCCACCTTTATGTGTGGTCAACGCAACTCAGCCCTATGGTTCGTCTCAAAATTCCCTTAGAATCACTGGCTCTTGAACACCATCATGATGAAAAGCGTGCCAAAGCCGTCAAACGGGCGTTGGCGTGGTGCGAGGCACTTGCTGAAAGCACAGGTTGGGATTCGGTCGTTGAAGACGGCGTGCATTCCCTGCATCGAACCATCAACGGGAACCGAGTTGATGTTCTTCCCCTCCTCGCTGCAGAGATGGACCTCGGGCATGATGTGAAGTTCGCCCAAGGCCATCTTCCCGTTTACCTCAACGGCGAAGATGCCTGCGTTCGTTCCCTCAACAGCCGTGCACAACCGCTCCACACCGACATGGTGGCGAGCATCATTCTGCTTCTCGGCAGCGAACATCTTCCGTTGGCCGCCATCCCAACAACGCTTCATGCCCTTCTGTCCGATGAAGAGCGAGCCATGGTGCCTGTTCCAACACCAAGGCCTCGGTACGAGCCTGGACGGCCCTCCACTTCTGGACGAATCTTTCTTCCAGAGGACCATGTTTTGGAAGGGATTTTACAGGGTGGAGGAGAGCCGTTCGTGGTTCAATTTGAGAAGAGGGACGGCACCCTTCGAAACATGACGGCCAGATACGAACCGGTTGCTCCCGCAGGTGAAGCCACCCCCGATTCTCCGGAAGGCGGGCGTGTCCTCCCGTACGACCCGGCGACGTATTCCCTCGTCCCGGTGATGGAAACCACCACCAACAGGTACCGTTTGGTTGCTTACGATCGGGTGACTTTCATCGCAGTGGACGGCCAGGCCCATCAAACGGAATCGTACGTGCTGCCTTGAGCACCCTGCCCATGAGGTTTGGGGGCAAGTGCGAGGCCGATGTTGTGGTGCTGGTACCGGGATTTGAACCCGGGTCGAAGGAATGAGAGTCCTTCATGATGGGCCACTACACTATACCAGCGTGGGTGTTCTTGCCATTTTGCCTTCCTATTTAGCCATCACCCAAATTCTCGGTGATGTGGAGCGAGGAGTTCGTTTCACTTTAACTCATAATGAAAAGTAAAAAGCAGACCGCTGCAAGGGATTAAGCCATTCAGTTTGCCCCAAGGTCCCCTTTGTTCCTTCATATACCTCTGCCAGAGAATCTCGTCACATGGAAGGAAAGAACTCCCCTAAAGAATTGAAGTTTAGCGACCTCTGCTCCAGCACGGCTCAACG
>JAURDW010000040.1 GCA_030827745.1 Candidatus Poseidonia sp. | reverse complement strand
CATGGAACTTCTGACCCAGTTGTCATTTCGTGCCCCCTCGAGCCGCAAACCAAAACTTCTCGATGAGCAGTGGAACCCCAAATCATATGTTGTCAACGGCATTGAAATGTTCACCAATCACGCTTTGGGTGAGCGAGGGAAACCGACGCTCTGGATATGCCACGGATGGACTTCGGGGTCCGAACGTATGGTTGGTCGGGCAAGATCTTTCCGTGCCAAGGGTTGGAACGTCGTCATGGTTGACCTGCCAAGTCATGGAGGCTCAGGGAGGTTGAAGAAGTGGACAGCGGAGGAATCGTGCACATTAGCGATGGGCGCTATCAACCGTCTCGCTGCAGACCTCCCCCAAGACCTCATTGGCCCCGTTTATTTCTATGGACACTCCATGGGGGCGTTTATCGGCTTGCGGGTCAGTCAAAGGCGCCAAGAATTCGTTTTTGGTGATCGCCTCGCAGGGTGGGTGTTTGAGTCGCCAATGACCGGTTATACAGAAATTTTTGATGAAACATGTCGCCTGTTGAAGGTTCCTCGGCCGTTGCGACCGTTGTTGATGCGGAAAACGATTCGGCACTTCAACGCCATCAACAACCGACCTACGAAGTTCACTCGTCTCGCCGAGGCTGACATGCCACGCTGGGGAATGCCACGCGAACCTGTGTTGTTGGTGCAAGCAGAACCAGATGAACGCCTTGGCGCCGCCCACCACAAACGTCTGACACGGGCTTTCAACGAAGCAGGCTTGACGAATATGCTCTCAGCTCACCATTTAGAGACCTTGAGACATTCCGGTTCGGCCGTCCACGAAGAACGGGATGGTCTGGTCTCCGAGTGGATCGAGGCTCACTCCTCTTCGCTGTGACCTGCTTTTTCGCGAGCAAGTTCCCGCATGTCCTCGACTTCATCAAGTTCGTCAATGATTTCCTTTCCGAGGAGTGTCTCCATCACATCTTCCATGGTGAGAATTCCCGATGTGCCCCCGAATTCATCCTTCACCAGTGCAAATTGTTGACGGTTGGTCAAAAAAATGTCCAGGGCATTTTCAATGGTGGAGCCCAATTCTAAGGTGAGAATGGGCTTCATCAAACTCCCGAGCGTGGTGTCCCATTCATCTCTGCTGGCCGCCATGAGGATTTCAGAACGGATAACCAGGCCTTGGATGTTGTCAATGTGTTCTTCGTACACGGGGATTCGTGAAAACCGCAAAATGGTGTTGTCGTCCAGAATTTCTTTTACAGTTGAATCCATTTCGTACGCAGTCAGCACCACTCGAGGCGTCATTTCGTCTTCCACCATGATGTCTCTCAACCGAAGCAAGTTGTGAATGACGGTTTCCTCATTTGTTTCAAGGGCTCCTTCAATTTCTCCGAGGTCGGCCATGGCCGCAACATCGTCCCGTGTGACCAGCGAGTTGTTGGATTTTGGGAGGATGGATTTGAGCACCTGGATGGGTCCAATAAGCACAAACAGCATTTTGGTCATCCATGTCAAGAGGTAAGCCGTGGGTGTTGACAAACGTCTCCAGTAGGCCGCTCCCAAGGTTTTCGGGATGATTTCGGAAAGGAACAAAACGGCAAGGGTCAGCACGGCCGATGCAAGGGTCAGGACCTCAACACCCCATATTTGTTGAACTTGCGAGCCAACGCCAGCAGCTCCCATGGTATGAGCCACGGTGTTGAGGGTCAATATGGCCGTCAAAGGACGAACTGAATCGTCGTCTTTGAGGTGTTCCCACATGGCTGCAGTTCGCTTCCCTTCTTTTTTGATGATGTTCACGTGGGTCTGTGGCGTCGAGAGGACCACTGCTTCCAAAATCGAGCAGAGGAAGGAGACACCAAGAGCGAGGCTGATGTAAAAAATCAAGAGACGTAAGTCTCCGTCGCCGGTGGCTTGTGCAGTTATGACTGCGTTGAATGCGTCGATGAGCATGATTGGTTCGCGGCCCCTGCCCGAATGGGTGTAAGGCAGGCGACGCGATGAGGGTTCTTCAAAATGACGCTCTCCGGATGAAGATGATTTTCAGTTCCTATGGAATGGGTGAACCTCAAGAAGCGGGACCAATTCGCGAGGTCGGGAGGAGTTCGGCTGTCCGGTGAGCACGTGATGATTTGTGTCGCTTGGCCCTATGCGAACGGGCCGCTCCATCTCGGGCATGTCGCGGGTTGCTATCTTCCTCCTGACATCCAATTCAGATTCGAGCGTGCTCTTGGCAACCGCGTGTTGATGGTGTCCGGTTCGGACGAACACGGCACGCCGATCACCGTGACGGCTGAACAAGAAGGCACCACGCCTCAAGCCATCGTGGACCGGTTCCACGCCATCAACACCAAAGCACTGGATGACCTTGGTTGTGCATGGTCTTCGCATGTTGATGGACGCGGCATTGAATTTGGTGGAGCTCTCTTTAACCGGACCAGTGACCCGGAGCATAAACACTTGGTGCAGAAAAATTTCGTCCAGTTGGAAAAGGCGGGTCTTTTTGAACGGAAGACGATGGAACAGTATTACGAACTGGATGGCCAGGGTGGCGGCCGGTTCCTCCCCGACCGATACGTCGAAGGAACGTGCCCGGCCTGCGAAGCATCCGGTGCACGGGGCGACCAATGCGATGCCTGCGGGGCGACCTACGAAGCCGTTGAATTGCGTGATCCCGTCTCAAAAATGAATCCTCATGCCAAGGTCGAAATCCGAGAAACCGAGCACCTTTTTTACCGATTGGACCTTTTTCAAAACGCCCTTGAAAAGCACGCACAGTCTTGTCACCCCGTTTGGAAATCCAATGTCCGCGCCATGACCAAACAATGGTTGGACATGGGTCTGCGACCGCGAGCAGTTACACGCGATTTGGAATGGGGCATCCCTGTGCCCTTGGAAGGCGATGACTGGGCAGGAAAATGCATCTACGTCTGGTTTGAAGCCGTTCAAGGCTATTTCACATGTGCCCAAATTTGGGCTTCTCGGTTTGCCCATGACCACGCTGAAGGTGCTGATGCTTGGTTGCGATGGTGGTCTGTGGATGAACAAGGCCAAGCCCCAAGGCACCTCTACTTCTTGGGGAAGGACAACATTCCCTTCCACACGGTGATTTGGCCGGCTTTGATTCTTGGATTGAACCATGCAAAGAACGGAAAGACGGAGAATAATCCTGTGTCGTTGCCGGGTCCATCCGATTACGCTCTGCCAACGAACGTTCCTGCAATGGAGTATTTGATGTTGGCCGGCGGTCAATTTTCAAAATCTCGGAAGCACGCCGTATGGCTCCCCTCTTTTTTGGAACGCTACGACCCCGACACCCTTCGTTATTATCTTTCAATCAACATGCCCGAACAGCATGACACGGATTTCAATTGGCCAGATTTTGTCGAAAAAGTCAACAGCGAACTCATCGCAGCCTATGGAAACTTCGTCCACCGAGTCCTCACCCTTGGGGAACGCCTGCCTTCCGAGAATGGGCAATCACCGTTCCTTGCCCATGACCAGCATCCGTCGACGGAACCCCACCAACACCATATTGAAGCGGTCTTCCAGGAAATCACCCAATCCCTCAAGCGGCACCGCTACAAAGAAGCCCTTCGCCACATCATGAATGTCGCCCAGTACGGGAATCAGACGTTGCAAGCGGCAGCACCTTGGAAACACCTCAACGAACCCCAAGACGGCCATGAGGAAAGTTTGGCTGCTCTCGCCTTTTGCTGGCGCATTGCCCGTTTCCTCGCTATCGCTACGCAACCGTTCATGCCAACCAGTGCCCAAAGGCTGTGGGCCACCCTTGGGAGCGAAGGCAGGGTGGAAGAAGCACTTTGGGAGCAAGCCATTGATTGGTCTGCTCCGATGACATGGTCCACGCAACGACCCGAGCCGTTGTTTCAGCGCTTGGACCTCGATCAAATTCTCAAGGACGAACATGCCTTGGCAGAAGATGCCCCCCCCTCATCGCCTATCGCTGACTCGGTAAAAGGTGGGAAGAAATCAGGAGGAAAAAAGATGGACGAAGACAAAGAGGGTATTCAATACCTTGAATTTGAGACATTTATGAAAGTGAACCTGCGCGTCGGAAGAATCCTTCGTGTCGAGGAACACCCGAACGCAGACAAACTCTATGTGGTCAAGTTGGACGATGGGAGCGAGCGCGAACGAACCATTTGTGCTGGATTGAAGGCCTACTACGCTGCGTCAGAAATGCAGGGAAAACTGGTTGTCTTCGTTGAGAATTTGGCCCCACGTCCGTTGCGTGGAGTGAATTCCGAAGGAATGATGTTGGCGGCCGATGATGGTTCTGGCAAAGTGCGGCTCGTCACGGTTGACGGTGACATTGCAACGGGTTCGACGGTTCGATGAATCAGCCATGAAGGCGTTGCCGAACGGCTTCCATGATTTCTCTTGAAGCCACCTTAATCTGTTCCTTGAGTGGTTCGAGGGATGCTCGAAGTTCGGAGCCCATGTCCGCTGGGAGCGAGTCGAGGTTGATTTCCACATTGAAAACTGCCCCTTTCGCTGCAGCGCTGGCGAGAAGGCCAGCTACACCAACATCAGAGACGGCGTTGGCGTTACCAAGTTCAGCGAGTTTTGGAAAATAATTCATTAGATTCATGGCTGCCTTGGCGGTCTCGAATGGTACCTCAGCAGCCTTCAACGTCGCCTGGCGAATGGCTTGCCGTCGGAGGTGAATCTCTTCATCCGATGTTTTCGGGAGCTTAAATCCAGCCATAACGCCATCAAAAGCGTCGCTATCGGCCTCGGCCAACTCTCCTGCTCTTCTCATCAGGGGGATGGCTACCATTTGAAGTTCCTCAGCAACGGCCCACCCTTCGCTCCATTTTTCGTTACCAAGGGTCAAATCACACACCATCACCGAGAGAGAGGCTGCTTGTCCAAGGGCAACCGCTGCCGCCGTTCCGCCACCGGGCGTCGGTGAGGACGAAGCAAGGGCGGCTTGAAAGTCACGAAGCGTCATGTCCATCCAGTTCATTGCCCCACCTCCGATTCAACCGCCCACTCAATGATGTGTTCTCGTGGTGAAAAACGGTGATGTTGGTTTAATCCAAGGCCCGAAACAGCCGCTTCCACCAATGCCACCTCATCTGGCGCATCAGGTGCAAAAAAGCGGCCCGCCTCCAACATGGCTTGCAAGGGGACGAGGCCAACAATTTCGCTTCCGCACAAGGAAACGCCGTGATCGTTCGCAAGGCTTTCGCATGTCTTGAAGGCGAGGTGGAGCGGGCACGCCTCAACGTCAAGGAGATTCATGGAGACTTGTGAAATACCCATCTCCTCAAGGGGAACCCCCATGCCTTGAACTTTGGAGAGCATGCCGTGCGCTCTGATTTTTTCGCCAGCTTCGGATTTCAACAACCTTCCACTGCTGCGCACGAGCGAACCCACTTTCTTTGCAACGAGGGCATCGCTCTCCTCAACATTCACGTTGTAGGCTACCAGAATGGGCCGAGCGCCTATGGTGATGGCCCCGGACTTCGCAACGGCTTCGCTCCATTCACGTGCCCCCCCGTCAGGATAGCGGGTTTCGGCGTCGTGAATGCTTCTCCCATCGCTCAACCGGGACTCCAAACCCTCATATTCGCCTTTTCGCAATGTGGAGAGCAGACGACGGCCATCCGATGAAGCCGCATGCCCGTACAAGAAGAGGGGCACGATATGGGTGTCTGCGATTCTATCGAGTGTTTGACGGGCCAATGCTGCACAGGCTTCGAGCGATGTGTTGCGAAGGGGGACAAAGGGGCACACGTCAACGGCACCCATCCGAGGGTGTTCGCCCTCGTGCCGTGTCATGTCGATAAGTTCTATGGAGGCGCTGATGAGCGCAACGGCCCCTTCAACGACGGCATCGGGTTGGCCAGCGAATGTGATGACCGTCCGATGATAATCGTGGTCAGGTTCAACGCCCAAGACTGTACATCCCGGTACCTTTCGCACCTCGTCGACAATTCGTTCAATAATTTCCAAATCCCGCCCTTCGGAAATGTTGGGCACGCATTCAACCAAAGGGGAAACCATGCCACTTGGCTCGTGAAACGGTCTTTCAATGTTCGTTGAATTCGGTCACGAATAGAGGGCCTCGGGAGAACGGAGGGTGGAGCCCTGGCTTCTTTTCTTATCCAGCCGCGTAATTGCATCCATAAGGTCTGTTTGGCGCACCGAGGAGCGTCCGTCGCGAATAGCAATCATCCCTGCTTCAACACACGTGGCTTTCAATTCGGCTCCGGAATAGCCGTTGGTTCGTTCGACCACACGGCCAACGTTGATCTTGCTGGTGTTCATCGAATTGAGGTGAACGCTTAGGATCGCCTTGCGCGATGAATCATCAGGAATTGGAATCTCAATGACCCTGTCAAACCGTCCGGGGCGAAGCAGGGCATCGTCCAAAATATCGGGTCTGTTCGTGGCCGCGATGATCTTGACGTCGTGGAGGGCATCAAATCCATCAAGCTCCGCAAGAAGTTGCATCAGCGTCCTCTGAACCTCACGATCTCCGCTGGTTGAACCGTCGAGCCGCTTTGCTCCAATAGCGTCGATTTCGTCAAGGAAAATGACACTTGGTGCCTTTTCTTTGGCGAGCGAAAAAAGTTCTCGGACCATTCGGCCCCCTTCACCGATGTACTTCTGAGCGAGTTCACTTCCGACCATTCGGATGAACGTTGCATCGGTATGGTTGGCGACCGCTTTCGCCAGCAGGGTTTTTCCACAACCAGGGGGGCCAACGAGGAGGACGCCTTTGGGCGGAACAATGCCGACTTTCGCAAACAATTCGGGTTTGACGAGGGGGAGTTCAATCGCCTCACGAACGGATTCAACTTGTTCGTCGAGACCGGCGACATCGTCGTAGGTGATGGTCGGTTTTTCGACCATTTCTGCGCCACTAACCATGGGGTCCCAAGCTTCATGCAACACTTCAATGACCGACAAACTGTCTTGGTTGAGGGCCACGCGTGTACCCGGTTTGAGCAACTCCGGTTCAAGTCGCTGATTGAGGGAGACTTGGAAAACGGTCCCGTTCGAGGAGCGAACGATGGCCCGCTCATGGTCCAAGATGTCTTGGATGTGCCCAATGATGAGGGGGGGCATTTTGAGCAGATTCACATTTTCTTCGAGGCGGTCGATTTTTTTCCTTAAACTGCGAACATCGGCCTCAAGGGTGTTGCGTTCGTTGATCAATTGTTGCGTTTCGTCCCGCAAAGCCGAGTAGGATTCTTCCAACAGCCGCAAGTCCTCTTCGGCGGTGTTCGGCATGGTAGAATCATTTCGTTCAACATCCGTGCCCATAAGTATCAACATGGATGCCACGCCAACAGTCCTTAAAGGCTATCTGCACGGAATCCAAACAACGGCAAATGGAAGACTTGAAAGGGCGTCGCGGTGGGTGGAACTACATGGGCGAATGCGAACTCTGTGGTGCGGTCAAAGTCAGTGTCCGACAGGTTCGGACCGGAAAAACCGAGGTGTTGGCGTGTTCACGTTGTACGGAAAAACTCAATCTTGGTCCAAAAGGCGAGGCACCTGGACTGCAACAAGCCCGCAACCGAGCGGGAAGCAGCCCTTCGCGGAAAAAGAACGATTTGATGTCGCGAGGACAAAAAGAACTCGCCCCGGACTTCCAAAAACGCATTGCCCGGGCGCGCAACGGGAGAAACTGGACCCAATCCCAACTCGCCAAAGAGATGGCCGAAACAATCAACGTCATCAAGGGCGCAGAATCGGGAAAACGCCCCACTGATGCCGTCATCCGCAAATTTGAATCCACCCTTGGGATTGAACTCATGATCGAACGGGGACCCGAAGAAACACGTTTTGTCAACGGCGGGAACTCCCGTGGTATGACCTTCGGAGATTATTTCAACAACATGGGGTGAACTTCTGAAAATCCCTGTTCACGCTTTGTGGCTTGCACAGGACGATCCAAAGAAAAACACTGCCGTTTTAGCGAATAAGCGTGGGGATTTGAAACTGCATAAATCCGTCCGTACGCTCCCGAAACGCGGCATCATCCTCGAACCACTCTGCGGAAAGGTGTTCGGCCCAGAAGATCATGGCCTTTTGCGAGAAGAGCGAGGTTCTTTGGTCGGTTTGGATTGCAGTTGGGCGAACATTGAGCCATCGGTCGAGGCCGTGATGAAGCAAACTCGCCTCAAGCCAAGAACACTCCCGCTTCTCTTGGCAGCCAATCCCGTGAATTGGGGCAAACCAAGCCGCCTCACCACCGCAGAGGCGCTGGCCACGGTGCTGTACTTGGTTGGTGAGTGCGAGCATGCCGAATCCGTTCTTGGTGCGTTTCGTTGGGGCAACCGCTTCTTTGAATTGAACCAAGAACCACTTGATGCCTACGCTGGCGCCCGTTCAAGCCAAGAATTGGTCCGGCTTCAATTTGATTTTTTTGATGTGGACCTTGAGGCCGTGGAGGAATCGTCCTGACCGATGCTCATCGATACGCTGTGCAGCGTTGGGACGGGGCGGAGTTTTCCTTGGAAACCGATGAACTCGCCGATGAGAGCATCGTGCAACTCGCTCTTAACGGCTCGGTTCTTTCAACCGTGTTGGCGACCAACAGGGACCTCGATGCCCTCGCCGTTGGGCACCTCGCATGCGAACATGGGCCGAACATCGTTGGTGACATTGAAAATGTCGAATGCAACTTCTCTGATGGCATTCATCATGTGGCTGTGACAACAAACAACGGATTGGTCATCAAACCGCGGCCGGGACTGATCACAACATCCTGTGGTGCATGTGAAGCCTCGGAACGAACACGTTTGGTCCATGTGGTCGAACGGGTTGATGACCTCCCGCAAACCATTGACCTTTCGGAACTCTTGGAGGCCATGCCTCGGTTGAACGAGCATCAACCGTTGTTTTCCAAAACCGGCGGCGTCCATGCCGCAGGCTTGTTGTATTCGTTTGAGGCTGATGATGGTTTGCTGAGAGAGGACATTGGCCGGCATAACGCCGTTGACAAAGTCGTTGGCGCTCATCTTTTGTCTGCAAGGTCTGACCGGCCAATGGTGCTGACGCTCTCTGGGCGTTGCGGTTGGGACATTGTTGCAAAGGCAGCTCGAATGAATATTCCCATCATTGCATCCATCGGCGCCGCCTCGCATCTCGCAGCAGAAACCGCACGCGCATGTGGAATCACGTTGGTGACCTTTGGCCGTCAAGGAAAAGGGACGGTAATTGGACCGGTTCAAGGTCGCTTTCAGGGGAAGGATTGAGAAGGACATCTGCGAGGCCACGCTGAGGCGATGCTATGCGAACCACCCCCCACGCACGCACACCGCCCGACAATCAAAAACTACGGCTGTCCAAACCCAAGAAAAAAGCAGCCGGCCTCCCCGCCGTGGCGTCGTCCGGCGTCCACGGCCTTCGGAAAATGGGGTTGGTAAAAACCGTCAAAACCTTGCGCATGGTCAATCAAAAGGACGGTTTTGATTGTCCTGGATGCGCCTGGCCAGACCCGGCCCATCGAACCTCGTTCGAGTTTTGTGAAAACGGAGCGAAAGCCGTTGCTGATGAGGCCATGAAAGCCAACGTCACACCTGAATTCTTTGCACGAAACAGCGTTGAAGAACTGGCACGTATGAGCGATTTTGAGCTCAATCGTTTGGGTCGCTTGTCGAATCCTGTCCACCTTGCCAAAGGGGCCACCCACTATGCTCCCGTCTCGTGGGACGCTGCGTTTGAGATGGTTGCAAAAAACCTCAACGCCACCGATCCTAATCGGGCCGTTTTTTACACCTCGGGGCGAACGAGCAACGAGGCAGCATTTCTCTACCAAGCCTTTGTGAGGGCTTACGGGACGAACAACCTCCCCGATTGTTCAAACATGTGTCACGAATCAAGCGGCAAAGGCTTGGGCCAAAGCATCGGTATTGGGAAAGGCACCGTTTCCTTGGACGATATTCACCATGCCGATGTTCTTCTCGTCATTGGTCAAAACCCGGGAACCAATCATCCGAGGATGCTTTCTGCCTTGCGTGATGCAAAACAAAACGGTGCTCGTATCCTTCACGTCAATCCATTGCCTGAAGCAGGCCTTGCAACATTCAAGCACCCCCAAGATTACATGAAATTGGATTTTGAAACCACCACCTTGGCCGACATCCACTTGCAAGTTCGGATTGGTTCCGATGCGGCCTTGATGAAAGGACTCATCAAAACACAACTGGCCCACCAAGCCCTGGACCTCAACTTCATCAAAACCAAAACGGCTGGATTTGAATCCATGGTGGCTTCGGCAGAGGACACTCCTTGGGATCGTATCGTTCGTGACACCGGCCTCACCAGAGCGTCCATTGAAGAAGCAGGTGCCATGCTTGCACAATCAAAAGCAACCATCGCGTGCTGGGCCATGGGTTTGACGCAACACCGCAACGGTGTCGCTGTCATTCAAGAAGTTGTGAACCTCCTCTTGATGAACGGCCATGTAGGTCGAAAAGGCGCGGGTTTTTGTCCCGTAAGGGGGCATTCAAACGTTCAGGGTGACCGAACCGTGGGCATTTGGGAAGCACCGCCGCCAGCCTTCCTCGACGGCCTAGAAGCAGGACTAGGGTTCAGTGTGCCCAGAGAGCACGGATACGATGTGGTCCACGCCATTCAAGCCATGGCCGATGGAAAAGTGGATGTTTTCTTTTGCATGGGAGGAAATTTCCTTTCTGCCACCCCCGATACGGACTTGACGGCTAAGGCCCTTGCAAACATTGGTCTCACGGTCCAAGTCTCTACGAAACTGAATCGTTCGCACCTCGTCACCGGAAAAGAGGCCCTCATTTTGCCGTGTTTGGGGAGGACCGAAACCGACGTGCAAGCCAGCGGGGAACAATTTGTGACCGTGGAAAATTCCATGGGCATCGTTCACCGGTCTCAAGGTAGGCTCAAACCAGCATCCCCGTTTTTGCGCAGCGAGCCATCAATCGTTGCATCCCTCGCCAGCGCCACCCTCGGGCAAACTCATCTTCCTTGGGAGGAACTGGTCTCAAATTATGATGGCATTCGTGACTTGATGGAAGCATCGCTTGCTGGGTTCGAAGACTACAACCAACGGGCTCGCCAAGATGACGGGTTCGCCTTGCCCAATCCGCCACGCGACGAACAACGGTTTGAGACACCGAACAACAAAGCTAATTTCCAAACCCACACACTTCCAAACATCGACGTCCCTGAACACCATTACGTGATGATGACGTTGCGAAGTCACGACCAATACAACACGACCATCTACGGCCTTCATGACCGATATCGCGGAATTCACGGCAACCGGAGGGTCTTGCTCATGAACGCCGAGGATATGGTCGAGAGAGGTTGGAAGGCTCGCCAATCGGTTGATATTACGAGCCATTTCAACGGCGAAACTCGGTTTGCTGAGGCTTGGCAACTTGTCCCTTATGACATTCCGCGTGGGAACCTTGCGAGTTATTTTCCAGAGGCGAACGCCCTTGTCCCCCTTCATTCCACCGCAGAAATTTCCAACACGCCAACATCAAAATGGATCGTTTGCACTTTGAACGCCTCGGGGTCCTTATCCGACGCCGGGGGGGAAGAAGAATGAGTTCACGCGGCTACGTTCAACTCGTCCGAGAGAACCGAGATTTCAGAAAACTCTGGATAGCGGCCGTCATTTCGATGATGGGCGAATGGTTCAACACCATCGCACTCTTTTTCCTGATATTGGAATACACGGGAAGTGAATTTCTCCTCGGGATGCTCTTTACGGTCCGCATGGCGGGTTTTGCTCTGCTGCAGCCCATCATTGGCTTGATGGCTGACCGTTTTAACCGGAAATGGTTGATGGTTTCCTCAAATTTAGCACAGGCCGTTCTCGCCCTGTGCTTCTTATTTGTCAACGACAGCAGCGATATCGTTTGGATGATCGGGCTTTCCGGTCTGATGATGGTCCTTCACGGCGTTTACATGACGGCGGAAAGGGCCGCGCTCCCCAACGTTGTGGACGAGGAAGACCTCGCTACGGCGAACGCCTTGGATGCCGCCTCGTGGTCAACGGCTTTGTGCATTGGCGCCATGCTCGGGGGCGTGGTTGTGTCGGTGTGGGGGACGAACGCCGCCTTCATCATTGATTCATTGACGTTCATTCTCGGAACGCTCTTTTTGTTCAATCTCAACCTGCCCCAAACCATTGACCCCTCGATGAAAGGACCCTGGATTTCAACGGCGGTTGGAAACATCAGGAAGGGCTGGGCTCGTATTCGAGGGCAACCTTCCTTGTTTCGTATCGTCTTTGCTAAAGCCTCGTGGAACGTTGCGGGCGGAGGATTGGCCGGTGTCTACCTCGTCTTGTTAGGAGCCAATGTTGAAGGGTTTGGTGCCGCTTTCGGCTTCGGTTTATTCTTCTTCGCCCGCGGCGTCGGAACAGGACTCGGCCCCATCATTGCTCGTTCCGTGTTTCAAAATCAAGAACGGTGGCCAGCATTGATCGGGAATTTGATTGTTGTCTCCGGTCTCTTTTACTTCCTTGTGGGGGCTACACTTGACCTCTCCCTTTGGCTGACCGTCGTGCTTGTCATCATGGCGCACAGCGCGAGCGGTGCCAATTGGGTTCTCTCAACCATCATGATGCAACAGTGGGTCGAAGACGAGGTGCGAGGACGTGTGTTTTCGGCCGACATGCTGATTCTTTCGGTGGCCTTCTCGAGTTCCACCAGCGCAGCAGGTTACTTGATGGAAAACACGACGTTAACCATTCAGCAGGGCATGCTCATTTTTTCTTCCCTCATGGTCGTCTCCGGCATCGTGTTTTCCACATGGAGGCCAAACGACGCGGAATCACGCAGTGTTTAGGCAGCGCTCGTGGGTGCAAACCGGGGGCGTGAAGTATCGCCTGTCGCTTGGTTCAAACACGTCCAGTTGGAGTGTTGAGCCCTCACCTTCTTGCACAAACACGACCGAGGAGGTGCTTGCAGGCAAGTAATCCTCTCCAGTGGAGGCGAGCGTAAGACGTAGCGTGTGCCCCTCGGAGACTTCGGCGTCCATAGCGAAGAACTCCATTTTTGCCGTGATGGTTTCAGCGAGTGGCGTCCATGCTTGAACCGCATCGCCACCCTCATGGTACCTGAGGTCCATGATGGCGTGTGCGAGGTGAATGCAATTGCCTTGAGCATCGCAATCCTCCAACAAAGCGTAAAGTTGCCCTCCTACACTCGCCGTTGTGACATCGACATGCAAGCGGGGCAACCCACTGATGAAGAGAGGTGAAGCCAGCGGTTCGGTTTCGTACACAGGCCCGGAAGACGCATCAGGCAACACCGTCGTAGAGCCTCCGACCAACGTAAGTTTTCCACCCAAATCGAACGTCTGTTGAGTCGTATCGGAGGGAGGATAACGTTCCTCAATGCGCCACGAGCCTTGGTTGGATTGAATCTCAATCCATTGTCCCGGTTGTGGCCCGATTCCTTTGAGGTAGTAATCGAACCACTCCAGCATGTCTTGCATCCAATCAAAACGAATCATTTCCGGAAAGGCTTCTCCACCGCGACCGCCGAGGTCCGAACGGTCGTCAAGTTGCACCGGGCGGTCGGGGTAATCGTGGTCCCACTGCCCGAACAGCCCTCGGGATTCAATGCCGGCATCGATGAGTTTGTTGATGGTCGGGACGGCCATGTGTGGGTCAACATTCCAGTCGTGCATGCCTTGGATGAGGTACACGCTTCCTTTGTAGTTCTCGAGAACCCTGTCGAGGAAGTACCGCTCAGCCCAGTAATCTCCTGCAGCTTCTCCGCCCCATGCCCATGCACCAGCGCCCGTCCCGGGGCCGATGATGTAGTCTGGGCACAGATTTTGATAGTCCTCTTCATCTCCATCAATGCCGTATGACCCGTAGACACCGTTGTGCATGATGGGTGCACGTGCTTCGGATGAACCGTTTTTCCACATCAACTCTTTCACGCCAATAAGACCGGAAATGGGAACGATGGTCTTGAGGTAATCGTGTTCCGAACCAAACATTGCCGCCTGCCAAGGCGTGCTCCCGTCGTACGACTTACCGATGAGCGCCACCGCTCCGTTTGACCAGGTCTGTTCTCCAAGCCAACGCACGGCGGCATCGTTCCCCAGTTGCTCAGCATGCCCCATCAAATCCATGCAGTGATTGGAGCGGCCGGTTCCGGAAACCGAAATTTGAGCGAAGGCGTAACCGTGGGGAAGTATTTGGTCGATGAACATTTGACCCAACCAACTTCCGGGGACTTCGATGGTTGGCGTTTGGACGCTGGCTTCCTGGAAATACGGACCGCTTTCTGCAATCACGGGAACTTTCACCCCTTCGGGAACATTTGGACGCCACACTGCGAGGCTGATCAAGCCGTTGGGAGCGGCTCCCCCTTCCTCGAGCGGAAGGGTGTATTCAACGAAATGGTGGGTGGAGTTCCATTCATTTTCTGTTGGCAGGATGTCGTAGGGACCGACCTCAAGCGCTACGCCGAAATCGCCGTCGGTTTCGTAAGGGAGCGTGGAACGCTCCCAAACAGGTACCCGAACACCCGAGGTGTCCTCATCGTCCACCAAAAGGTCGACCAGGGTTTCGCCAAACACAGCAGAGATGAACAGGAATACGAGCGAGATGGCGAGGGTTGCCCCCAAAACCAGGTTGAAATCGCGCGTGTTGTGCCCCTGTACATCATCCATGAACGCCCCTCCCACAAACGCCCTCGTCGTGGTTTTCGGTCGGAGCGGATGTTCTTGAGCCTATGCACGAACGGTCCTTGAGCAAATGAAGAGAACAAGCCTCAAAGACATCCAACCATGACCTTTCAACATGGAGGACCTCGTTGCGCTCTTGCGCCAGGATATTCGCGAAGGCATGCCCGAAGTCCTGCCTCCTCCCCAACCATTGGACGAGACGGTGGACCATGCGCCAAGTCGAAGGCAGATTCTCACTCCAAGCGAAAAGAAACTCTCCTTGATGAATGCCCTGCGCTACATTCCTGAACAATTCCATGAAACCCTCCTTCCCGAATTTTTGGAGGAGTTGAACACCTTCGGAAGGGTCCTCATGCGTCGGTTCCGACCCACTTCATCACCGATGCGCGCTTATCCCCTTGAAGCGTATCCTGCGAAATC
>JAURDW010000003.1 GCA_030827745.1 Candidatus Poseidonia sp. | reverse complement strand
GCGCCATGACGGCAACGGCACCAGCATCTTCGGCGACGGCTGCTTGCTCAGGGTCGACGACATCCATGATGACGCCGCCCTGTTGCATTCGGGCGAAGCCTCGCTTGACCAAATCGCTGCCTTTGCGGAATTGTGAGATGTCGGTGTTCATGGTCCTTCGCTCCGGTGTTTTCAAGCGTCCCTTAAGACGCTTGGTTCATTGCCATAGAAATCAAATTTAGTCGGACGCAAGGACTGGCGAATCGCCTTCAGCGATTTCGGCGTCAACGGACTCTTCGGCGTTGCGGTCAATCCATGCTTCTTCACCGTCAGGGACATCGGTGTCGGCAAAGATGGCGTCAACGGGGCACTCCGGGATGCACGCTCCGCAGTCAATGCACTCGTCAGGGTCAATGACGAGGTAAGTTTCAGCTTCCCTGAAGGCCTCCACCGGACAGACGGCAACGCATTCTTGGTACTTGTGATCGACGCAGGCGGAGGTGACAACGTGGGGCATGGTATTTCCTCAGTCCACTCACAATGGATGCTCTACTTAACCCCTTGTCAAGGGCACCTCTCGTTCTTGATTGGCGTTTGAGGGGCGTCAAGTGTTTTGTCGAAAACGACGTCCACCGAAAGCAACGCCGACGAGGACAACCCCCATCGCAAACCAAACCGAAACTTGAGTGAGCAGGCCTGTTGATTCTTCGGTTGCTGCGTTCGCTCTTTGCCCCTCGTCATCTTCGTCCGCTGTGCCGTTGTTCAGAGCGCCCCCGCCCTCTCCGTTCGGTGTTTCATCGCATGCGTTTGGTGAACCGTCCTGGTCATCATCAACAGCATCATCGCCACCCGGGCAAACGTCCAATCCGTCCGCCACCCCGTCGTTGTCGGCGTCGACCAGGTCATCGCAGGGTTCGGGGACGCCGTCGTTGTCTGCATCAACGCTGTCGTTGTACCCCGGGCAAGCATCCTCACCATCCGCCACCCCGTCGTTGTCGGAGTCAACAAGGTCATCGCAGGGTTCGGGGATACCGTCGTTGTCCGCATCGGTGCTGTCGTTGTAACCCGGACAGGCATCCTCGCCATCAGCAACACCATCCGCATCGCTGTCAACCAAAGAATCACACGCATCGGGGACGTTGTCCTGGTCCACATCTTCTCCATCATCACCGCCCATGCATCGGTCATAGGGATCACGGACGCCGTCTTGGTCGCTGTCGTCCACGCACCCGTCGCCATCCCGGTCCCATCCCCAAGCGTCCTCGTCCGGACATTGGTCCGTCCAGCGTTCAATGTACGACATGGGAACGGGGCTTTTTTCGAGAATGGCGGGGTGGTTCAACGGCACATGGTGGGCTTTGAACACGGTGTTTGCCGTCGTACCCGCCCGCTGACCCGGCGGGACCGGTTCGCTCTGGTTGTAACCCCCCTCGGGGCCGACGGGGTTGACGTAGGTCCAAACAACATCGCCCTCAGCATCGATCTCAAACAGGGTCCCTTGGGTGCCGTGGGTGACGAGCATGTTTCCATTCGGCAGTGCATCAACACCCGATATTGAGCCGGAATACATCGCTTCGCCAAGGTCCCAAGACCAGTTGGGTGCGTTGGGACCGAAGGTCCCGTTGCTCTGCAAGACATAGTCTCCTGACGCATGGGTCTCGGGGGAGAGAATCTCCACTGAGGAATAGGCTGGGTACCTGCCGTTGCCGTTGTTGAAGATGGACAACGAACCTGCATATGGGTGGCCTTCAGGAATCCAATTCACATCGTGCTGCCCGTACAATTGCTGGTCGGAGGAAAGCCCTTGGTGATACACTTGTGGATTGCCCCAGCGGTAGAGGATGTCGCCTCCCATGCCAGCGTTTCCTCCACTGCTTCCCGCTGCTTCTTCCGTGGTGGTGCTGTGGTCGATGATGTAGATCTCGTGCATGCTTCGGCACGAGAGAGCGATTTGGTCGAGAATTGGATTGTAATCAATGCCGTTGCAGTGCATCCAGTCTGCACGGCCCGCAGCATTCCCGGTACCTCCTGCATAGTTGATGTTGATGCGTTCTGGGTGGTCAGCCACCACGCCGTAATTGTCCTTGCTCGGGTCGTGGTCTTGGATGAGATGGTCCCAAGCATGCCAGCGCCAAACAATGCGAGCGCTGTCGTTTCCGACCGGTTCGACCTCGACAATGTGGTCGGGCCAAATGTTGTTTTGACCACCGGGCGAATCGCTTGCTATCTCAGGGTTTCTCCCTGCTTGCAGAGCCTCTGCTTCGGTTCGTTCCTCCCAAGCGATCATCAGGATGTTCCCGTTGGGCATCGGTTCAACATCGTGATGGGCGATGAACAATTCAGAGGAGTACTCCCATGACCATTCAAGTTCACCTTCCCAGGAAATGCGCTCAAGTTTCCCACCGGTGCCTCCTCCTGAGAAATTGCCAACCGCTGAACTGGCGATGTTCGCTGTTCGCAACAAATCCCCGTCAGGGAGCAAATACGCCGAGAGAGCCGGGCGATGTTCTCCCGGTGAGGTCCATCGGTGCATTTCTCGGCCTTCTTGGTCAATGAGGTAGGTTGTGTTTGAGGGGATGGGCGAAAAAAGCGTGTAGCCTTCGGTGGCCCTGTCGTCACAGTACACCACGCCCACCGTCCAAGTGGTCCGGTCAGCGTTGCACTCCGGTGTTTGGTTCGCATGAGGTTCCGATGCTGCAGCGGGGGCGAGATGGCCAAAGGCCAAGAGAAGGACAGCGGCCATCAACGAAAACCCGACCGCTGTCCCCTTCACTCCGTCACCGCCTCAAGCCGTTTCGCACGTTCTCTGGCACGGTCGATGATGGCGAGGAGCTCCGCTTCGGGGGATTGGCCGGGGTAGACCTCGACTTTGATTTCGCCTTTCACTTGGTCCGTACCGGGATGTTGGGCTACACAAACCTCTCCGTTCAGAAGCGCATGGAGTTCCAAGCGAAAATGAAGCACGTGCGCTTCATCATAGCGCCCCTCGTAGGTCGTCTGGAGCACATCCAGTCCATCTTCTCCCAATCGGGCGAAGGAGTCAAGGGCCAACCGCTTTTTGCTGGTGGAAGCGTAAATCAAGACGACTTCGGGTCCGTGGAAGGAACGGCTCCGGTCAATTTCAACAACGTCCCCGTCCCCGATGAGCCAAGCCATGGCATCGGCAACAGCGTCCGTGTTGCTCAAAGCAGTGCAGGTCGTCCGCCATGAGATTCGGTGAAGGCCCACGGTGCATTTCAAAAGGCTCTTCTTCAAGAGGTTGCCGAAGCCATGTCTTCTTTGGCCGGCGACGCCATGAGGCTCCTTCAAATAGGGGATGTTTGTCCCAAAACTCGCATGTGGGGTAGCCCCCGCAAGACGACCGAGGGAAAGACATGGCGAAGAAAGTGAGTGCAAAGGCACGCGCAGCAGCGCGTAAACAACGTGACAAGTGGAAGACAAAGCGATGGTTCACCATTCGTGCCCCTCGCCATCCTCACAACTTCAAGCAAATTGGCGAAACCCTTGGTGAGTCTGAAGATCATATCATCGGCCGCGTCTATGAAATGACGCAGCAGGAATTTGACGGCAACTTCTCAAAGATGCAAGTTGTCCTCCGTTTCAGGGTTTCTGAATGCGTTGGTCAAGACGCCTTGACCACCTTCATCGGACACTATCACCAAGCCGACCACATCCGCCGACAAGTTCGACGCTACCGCGGGAAGGTCGACGATGTTGTCGATGTCGTCACAACCGACGGTTACCTCGTTCGGATGAAACCCCTCATCATCACCCAACAGCGCGTCCAGACCTCGGTCAAGCAGGACATGCGCACGCGAACACGAGACATCATCATCGCCCACGCTTCCAAAAGCACCTACGCCGATGTCCAAAACGCCTTGCTCGACGGCTCTCTCGAAGAAGCCATCGAAAAGGGTGTCAAGTCCATTTACCCCGTTCGTTCGGTGGTTGTGCGCAAGAGCCAACTCCTTCAGGAGGGGGCCGTTGCGTCTTTCGGACCAACCCTCGATGAGATTCACGCTGATGAACAGCGTGCTGCTGCCGAGATGAAGGCCAAGAAAGCCGCTGCTCTTGCCGCTGCTATGGCGGAGGAAGAAGCCGAGCAAGCTGAGGCTGGCGAAGAAGAAGACGACGCCGAGGTTGAAGAAGCCGAAGAAGCGGTTGAAGCCCCGGCTGAGCCAGCAGCGGAAGTCGCTGCTGACGAGACGGTAGAGGCAACTGCCGAGGCAGAGACCAACGAGGAAGGCGTCGATTATTCATCCATGACCGTTGGTGAACTCAAGGAACTGCTGAAGGCTGCCGGAAAGCCGGTCTCTGGAAAGAAAGCTGACCTTATCGCTCGCTTGAACGAATGAAGCCATTTCGGCTTTTACGGCGTTCTCCGCCGCAGGTTTGACATGGGCGGGCGGAGCGTCTCTTCCCATGCGACTGGGCGTTATTGGGGGAACGGGCTTGGTGGACATGGACCTGAGCGAGCAACTCGACGACGGTATTCACTTGATTCGTGACGACCGTATGACGGTGGAGACATCGTTTGGCTCCGTCCCGCTTCGTGCCTTTACGCTGGAATGCAATGGTGTCGCTCACGAACTTTTTTTCTTGCAACGCCACCATCGGAACGGGGGACACAACTGCCCTCCCCACGCCATCAACCACCGAGCGAACCTCATGGCCATGCACGGGGCCGCCGTTGATGCTGTAGTTTCGGTCTGTTCGGTCGGCGCCATCGCTCGGGATTTCCCTCCTGGGAAAGTTGCCCTTGCAGACCAATACATCGATTTTACAGGGGTTCCCTCGACATTTCACGACGATGAGGCCCGATTTACATCCGTGACGGTGCCGTTTGATGAGGTCCTGAATCGGACGTTGCAATCCATCCTCGTGAAGGTTCAAAACTTCGGTCAGGAAGAGTGCATGCAGTACACGTATTGGCTCACGCAAGGCCCCCAATTCGAAACCATCGCTGAAGTCAACGCCATTGAGCGGCTTGGTGGGGACATGGTTGGCATGACGATGCCGCGTGAGGCCAAACTTGCAAACGAACTTGACCTGCCTTATGCCGCTCTTTGCATTTCGTCAAACTGGGCCGCTGGTCGGGAGCCAGGGGATGCCTCAAAAGACTTGGACCATCTCGAAGTTTCCGCACAAGCCAACGAGCGCCTTCAACCTGTTTGGGCATGTATTCTTGGCTTGTTGTCCTAAGCCAAAACTCATGTGCTCTTCTTCCAAGTCGAGTGCATGGAAGGCCGAAGCGTGGATGAATGGATGGCCCATGAACCCCAAGACGAATGGGAAACAATGATGAGAAAGGTCGCCATGTTTCACGAAAAACATGATTTCGCAGGAAAAAACGGCCACGACATGGGCTACCGTATCGCTCTGACGGTCGAGGAACTTGGCGAACTTGCAGCGGCGGTGACAAAGGGGAAACCCTTGGATGAATGTGCAGAGGAGATGGCCGATGTGCTGATTTTGTTGATGGGGCACAGTCTTGCGATGGAGGTTGACCTCAAGGCAGCCTTTGAGAAAAAGTACGCTCGAATTATGCAGCGAGAGGCGCTGCAAGGTCGCCTTGGCGTGCGCGTGACGGAATACCGTCCGGAGTGATCAAACAATCCAGTGCTGAAACGTCATCGGGTGCTCGTCCCTCGGGCCTGCGGGCACATGACGTTCTGTGAGCAAGTGGAACCCGAGATGGTCAAAATTAGGAGCGTATGTGTCGGCATCCTCAACCAAGGTATGGACCACCGTTCGATGGAGTTCCTTGGTGTGGTCCAAAAAGAGGGCGTAGATTTCTCCTCCGCCGATGATGACGACCTCTTCGTTTTCTGCAAGCGCCATCACTTGCTCATAGGTCATGCGTTCAGCTTCGGCAAACGCTTCGTTCCTCGTCATGACGATGTTGCGCCGGTTGGGTAATGGGCGACCAAGACTGTCCCAGGTTTTTCGTCCCATGACCACGTTCTTGTTGAGCGTGATTTGTTTGAAAAATTGGAGGTCACTGGACTGCTTCCAAGGAAGTGACCCCTCTTTTCCAATGGCCCCCGCTTTGTCGCAAGCAAAAATCATGGTGAGCATGGACGTCCCTCAAATCGAGATGGGTGCTTTGATGTGGGGATGGTGCTCGTAACCAATCACTTCGATGTCCTCGTAGGTGAACCCGTCGATGGTGTGAATGTTTGGGTTCAACTTCAACCTCGGCAGCGGCAGCGGTTCTCTGGTGATTTGGAGTGCGGCTTGTTCCAAATGGTTGTTGTAGAGGTGTGCATCGCCTAAAGTGTGGACGAACGTGCCCGCTTCTAAGCCGCAAACTTGAGCCATCATGTGCGTCAAAAGGGCGTAGGAAGCGATGTTGAACGGAACACCAAGAAACACATCAGCACTGCGCTGATACAACTGGCAGTTCAATTTGCCTTCTGCCACGTGGAATTGGAAGAAGGCGTGACACGGCATCAAAGCCATCTCGTCCAATTCACCCACGTTCCAAGCGGAAACGATAATTCTACGGCTGTTCGGGTTGGTCTTGATGGCCTGTATCGCTTCGTCGACTTGGTCAATGATTCGCCCATCCTTCGCTTCCCACCGCCGCCATTGCTTCCCGTAAACGGGGCCCAAGTCGCCGTTTTCATCGGCCCACTCGTTCCAAATCCGAACGCCGTTTTCTTGCAAATAGCCGATGTTGGTTTCTCCCTTGAGGAACCAAAGCAATTCGTGGACGATGGACGGGAGGTGGAGTTTCTTTGTTGTCACCATCGGAAAACCCTTCGAGAGGTCAAACCGCATTTGGTAACCGAACACCGACTTGGTCCCCGTGCCCGTCCGGTCGCCTTTCTCCACGCCCTCGTTGAGGATGTGGCGCATCAATTCCAAATACGCGTCCATGACCTTCCCCCTTCGTCGTCTCCGAAGCCAGCACTTAGGCCTTGTTCAGACCATTTTTCCAGAAGCGGTGCAAAAAACAAAGCATCGGTTGGTTCTCTTGCTTGGCTGAGGTACGCCGTGACTTCGTTGGGCGTAATTGAGTCCATGAGCAGGGTCAAATGACGTTGGACCTCAAGGTTTGAGCACCCAAATCCAACGTACAGCTTTCGGGCATAACCTCCGAGGTTGGCCAAGCGTTGATTGGCTGGTCCAACCCGCATTTTCTGCTGCATGCGTGCAAAATCGTCAAGGTGTTTGGCCCTGTAGGGGAGTCCGAACAGATTCCCTGTCTTGCGAAGTTTGGATTTTATGCTGCGCCGTCGCCGTCTGTTGGCTGCCCACGATTTCTCCCGTAAATCTCGAGGCGTGTGCGAGAGTGGCCAACCTGCTTCTCCCAGAAGAACGGTGGTGATCAATCCGTCAACTAAAGCGCAATTCACGTTCTCGTCGTTGAGAATGCACAGCAAGACTCTGTCCAGTTTGATGTAGAGGTGCTGGTTGAATCTGTTGAGATGGCTCGTTACGGTGGCCATTGGTTCAATGCTCACCACGGGTGTGCCGTCGGTGGACACGATCCTCGACCACAACGGATTGATCTCGGAAGGCTCGATGCTCCATGCATTCGAGGCCGTTGCGATTTGGTGCAAGAGGTACAAACCCCTCACTTCGGCTTGCACCCCCTCCACGGGTCGGCTCAAACCCTCGCGCAAGCGAAAGGGTCCAAACGGGCTCACAGGGTGCTCCACGTAGGTCTTGTCGGTTCACCCTTGATGAACCTTCAAGGTGCACCCAATGCGCTCAGACTGCCCATCAGTTGATCCGTGAACGTCCTGAACAAACCTGAAAGTGCGCTGCGTATTTCATGGTCTTCTTTTCGTCGAAGGTTTTCCAAATCCGTAGCCGTCATGCCGCCGCCGTTGGCATCGGCCAACCACGCCAGCCATGTTGTTCCTTCACCGGCGTTGACGTGAAATCGCCGCCACAAACGAGGCCATTTGTGGTGTTGCGGTTGCATCACGTTGCGGGTGCCAACGAGCGCAATAGGGACCACAACGGCTTGAGGATGGGCTGCTGCGAGGCGCGCCACCCCGGTTTTTCCGGGCAGCAAAAAGGGCGCCTCGCTTCGTTTGGAACGCGTGCCTTCGGGGAAAATGCCCAACGCCTTCCCTTCCAGCAGGATGTTTGCTGCACTCGCCAATGCTTCGTTCCCGCCTTGTTCACGTTGGGTTTCGATTTGGCCCGTCGCCCGCATGACAAAACGGGTCATTGGGTTGCTGAAATGTCCGTCTTTTGCGAGATAATGCGTGGTGCGACGGGCAGCAGCAATGACCGCGATAGGGTCGATGTGAGACAGATGGTTGGCGGCGAGGATGGTTGGGCCTTGGCGGGGGATACGGTGCGCACCTGAAATTTTCCAGCGGAGCACGGGCCGAAGCAACGGGGAGAGAAACAAGCGAAGGCCGCTGTAGACCGGTGTTGCGGGAAGCGAACCTTCGTTGGGTTCGATGGCCCAATGCGGACGCAGATTTTCCCATGCTCGTGCAAGAGAGGTGTCTGCGACCATGGGCACGGAGTCACAACACGGGGTTTTGATGTTTTTTCACCCGTTGAGGTAGAGGCTCCCGTTTCGTGGGCTCATGCTTTGGGCCAAGGACAAGCGTCAAAGGGCGCAAAGCAGAGCCACCGCCATGCGACACAGGTGGGCCTCCAACCTCCCATCGCTCGTGTTGTGTTCCACCCTCCTGCTCGTCACGATTCATCCAGTTGCACTGGCTCAATCTGCTTGGGAAGAAGATGGGTGGCTACGCACTTCGTACGCCCAAGACCGTTTGGAAGCGGGCGACGAATTTGGTTGCTACGGAGTCCCAGGGTTGTCGTGGGACAACGATCCCGGTGCCGTGGCATCGGCATGCAGGACCTATGTCGAAGAACGCCTCAATGCCAGTGCATGGGGCCACCACCCCCTGTCCATTTTCACGCCGGATACACTGACCATGGCCGACCACCAAAAGGTGGCCTCGCAGAATTTCGTCGTCCACGGCGACGACACCGGTCTTGTTGACACAGCGTGGCACAGCTCAAACGACGAGCCGAACGACCTCTGGGAATGGTACAACCTCGGCCGACGTGGGGGGAGTTTGGAAAAAGAGCTTGCTTCGCTTGAAACGGTTGAAACGGCGATTGCAGAAGGCGGCTTGTTCAACATGTATTGGATTGGGCGGGTCAACGATGCGACCGTTCGCCACGACCGCGATGTTTTGTCTTTGCTCGATACGCATCCGGATGTTTGGCTGACAACATGGGGCGAGGCATGGTCGGTCTGGTCTGGAAAACGTTGTTACGAGTTCAAGCATGAAACACGTCCTTCCGAAAACGGGACTGTTCTCGCTTTTGAAGCCCTCCTTACGCCTGCCTGTACAGGCGTCACAAAGGACCTTCCGTGGAATGTTCCGTTAACCTGGCTCATCAGCACGGAGGGTGCCGAAGTGGTTTCGGTTGATGGGACGGACGGCGAATTGGCTTCCCTCGAGGGGAAAAAGACGCTTTCGGAAGGTTGGAGGCAAGAAGGCGACGGGCCCCTCGTTTTGGCTCTCGTCAACGGGCATCCAGTTGAAATTCACTTGAACGAGCGCAACGCATCGTACGACATTCTCGGTCAAACCCAATTTTTCAACAACCTCTCGTCGGCCGTGACCGTTGCTGGGCACCAAACAACGGATTTGTTCTCTTGGTCCAAACGTTTCCTCGAGGACACCAACGTCAGGTTCACTTGGCTGGTGCAACCCAGAGCGGTGGAAGGTGTTCACGCCTGGATTCCCTACGCTGTGTTGGGCGTTGGGTTCCTCACCGTTGTCGCCATGCTCGGCGTGTTGGGCCGTGAAGGGCTCGGGCCTCTGTCAAATTTGGCGGTTCTCAAGAAAGCCCCAAACCCGGCCCCTCCTCATGGTTCCAAGCAAAGGCTTGATGTCCAAGAGGAAGCGTAGGCTCGTTGGAGGCATCACCGTGGGGGAAGACGAAGTGCTCATCGACCCCTGGGGCAGTTCACAGTCGACGGATTATGAACGCATCATCACCCAGTTTGGATTGACACCTTTGAACGCCTCAACCATGCCGAACCCCACCAAACTGCATCGCAGGGGCATTGTGTTCGCTCATCGTGACGTGGACCAAATCACGGAGGCGCACCGCACGGGTCAAGCGTTTGGTGTGCTCACTGGGTTGATGCCAAGCGGCCAGATGCATTTGGGTCATTCCATGGTGATTGAGCAAGCCAAGTGGTTTCAAGAGCTAGGAGGGGATGTTACCATCGCCGTGGCAGACTTGGAAAGTCAGGCCACACGAGGTGTCTCTTTGGAAAAAGGCCGCAGGATTGCCTTGGAGGAATACCTCGCCCACTACGCTGCCCTCGGCCTCGACTCCGACAAGACCCAGGTTTACTTCCAATCCTCCCGCCCGGTCGTCCAACGGTTGGGTTTTCAACTTGGTAAGCGAACAAACCTGAACGAATTTGAAGCCATCTACGGCTTTTCTGGTGAAACCAATCTTGCTCATGTTCAAGCCCCTCTCGTCCAAGTAGGTGATATTTTACACCCTCAACTCGATGCTTATGGCGGGCTTCGCCCCGTGGTCGTCCCCGTGGGGGTTGACCAAGACCCTCACCTCCGCCTCACCCGAGGGTTGGCTGCGAAAACCAATTGGTTCAACCTCAAGGAGGCGCCTTCAGGAGGTGCCCTGATCAGCCTGTCCGTTCACGACGAGAACGCTACCGCTTTTGGGCAAATGCCAAACGGTCGTCTTGACCGTGAAAAGGTGAACTCGGTCTTTGGGCGTGTTGTTGATGTTTTGACCAGCCTTGGCTTTTCTGACATTCTGTCCAGTCCGAAACAGGGCCATGTTCGCGTGCCTTCAGCCACCACGCGAGATGCCCACGGGATTCGCATGGCGTTGCTTCAACTTGAACGCTCGATGGGTGGCATGGGTTTGCTTGCGCCCTCCTCCACCTATCACCACTTTGCAGTTGGGATGACAGGGGACAAAATGAGCAGCAGTCAACCCAAAACAACACTGTTTTTGAGGGACGACCTCGCCACGGTTCAGAAGAAGATCAAACGGGCTTTTTCGGGTGGGCAATCCACCGTTGAAGAACACCGACGTCTGGGTGGAAATCCCGATGTGGATGTCGCTTATCAGTACATGATGTATTTCTTTGAGGAGGATGACGCCTTCTTGGCTGAACTCAACGCATCGTTTCGCTCTGGTGCCCTGTTGGCAGGTGAGATGAAACAACATTGCACCGAAGCAGCAGAACGGTGGATGAAAGAACTTCACGAAAAAAGAGACGAAACCGCCCACCTCGTGGACGCCTTCCTCGCCGAAGACTCACGATGACGGTTCAACTTCGTCACTCGAGAAAACAGCAGGGTCCGGTCCAACCGGTAAAACTCCGATTTCTTCTTCGGTGAGATCCCGCTCTTTAGCCTCCGGGTGGAGAATCATGGAGTGCCCGTGCGGGTCAAGCAGGACCAAGGTGAGCGGGTTCGATTCGGGATTGCCGAGTTGGCCAATGGCGAGTTTCATGCCCTGCAGCGTCGCCAAGTGTTCGGTGACGGTTGTTCGTGTGCCTTCATCAAGTGCTTCAACATCGGAGAGGAGGTCCCGCTCAACCATGTCGATCACTTCCCGAAAACGCTGCAAAACGCCCTCAACGTTTGACACATAGCCCGTTGCACTGGTCCCGGGGTTGACTTGGAGGTCAAGTTCTGGAAGGACGACGGTGCACGAAGAGGAGCGAACGACACGAGCGGTCAATTTCTCATCGCTATCGATGACCATCGACCACGCCCCTGCCTTCTTCCCTTCGGCGGGGATAAAATCCGTTTGGCGCCATCCGCATGCGTCGCAAAGCAGGGTGACTTGCGTGTGTTCGCCGAAATAGGGGATTTCGTCAATGTGCGAGATCATCTTGACCTGGCCGGAGGCAGAACAAACCGGGCAAGGAATGTCGATGTCCTGTTCGTTCACTTGTACACATCCTTGAGGTCACCGGGGGGGACTGCAAAGCCTTCCATTTCCGTCCCCCGAATACCCCTACAACCTTGGGGGAGCAAAAGAAGCCGTGTATCTGTGATTCGAATGATCTGACCTTGAGCGTCGCCTTCAATGAATTCGGTGAGGGTGCTTAATGCGAGGTTGAACTCGGTTTTTTGAGCCATCATTCGCTTCATCTCCACCACGCATCCGTGGCCCTCAGCGACCCAATCCATCAGCACTCCGCAACCCGTGAGGTCAACCAGCGTTGCGTTGTGCAAGACCATCTCGCCCTCATAGAGCGGGACGGGGGCGTTTGGATACAACATGCCCATGTCGTGGTAGGTGGTTGAAGTTGATGGGAGTGGAGCGATGTTTTCCCTCTTCTCGCTCGGCATTTGGAAACGCCTTGGTCCATCAACCTGAGGTTCCTGTTCGACGGGGGGCGCAACCGCTCTGCCGTCCAGCTTTGCTTCGGCGGCTTCAAGAACGTCGAGGTCAGGCATGGGGGGGACTTGAGGTTCCGCAGGCGAAGGGGGGGCTCGGTTTTCCCGGGTGAACCTGTCAAGCGAGGATTGGGCTTCGTCTGGTTGCCGTCTTCGACGCCGTCGCATGCCAAGGCAACCGCCCGAAGATTCTTCAACACTCCCCTCGTCAAAGGCTCCCGTTGACCACATTTGGTGGACCCAACGGGAAGCGAAGCCCTCAAGCCCGATTGAGTTCTCAAAGCCTCAAGGTTCAAGAAGTGTCGGTGTGGAGAGGGTATCATGTCAGAACAGCAACATGTCATGAAGACCGGAACCAGCACCGTCGGTATCACCTTCAAGGGCGGCGTTGTCGTCGGGGCAGACCATCGGGCCACTATGGGCCATTTCATCGCCAACAAGAGCGTCCAAAAACTCTTCAAAATTGGCGATAACCTTGCGTTGACCACAGCGGGTCTGGTCGGCCATGCCCAATCCCTTTCACGAACCCTTACGGCTGAAGTGGCCCTGTTTGAACTTCGTCGGCAACAACCCATGACGGTGAAGGGCGCCGCCACGCTCACGGCCAACATCTTGTCCGGTCGACCTCACTGGGTCCAATTGCTTATCGTCGGTGTTGACGCAGACGGAGGGCACGTGTATTCCATCGACTCCGCAGGAGGGTCCATCCCCGACGTTTACTGCGCCACAGGGTCGGGTTCGCCCTACATGTACGGTGTCCTTGAAGACGGCTTCAAAGAGAACATGTCTCAAGCGGAGGCCTTAAAATTGGCTGCACGAGCCCTCCATGCATCAGGACAGCGCGATGCGGCCTCCGGCAACGGAATGGATTTGGCCGTCATCACGCCAGGTACTGGCTATCAACAGGTTTCACAAGACGAGATTGCAAAACTCCTCAAGTGAACAAAACACTCCTGCGGTTTTACCGCATTGTGCCTCGGCACAACCCACCGGCAACTGCGGGAGCTTGAGGTGAACACATGCAAATGACCTACCGGGAACTGAAGGACGAAATTGCGAAGATTATTCCGCGCTCAATTGAATACGAACTCGATTTGGAAGCGGGCAACATTGCCATCATCACCAAGGAGGTCGGTGCCTTCACGGGACAAAACGGATTGATTGGAAAAATCAGCAAACGTGTGAAACGGAAGATCGTTCTTCGAACACCCCTCGATGCCATGATGGACATGGACGAGGCACGCAACCATATCGAATCGATCCTTCCTGAGGATGCCGAAGTCACGGAGATGTATTTTGACTCCTGCTACCGAGAAGTGACCATCCAGTGCAAGAACCCGGGAAGCGCCGTTGGGCGGCGCGGAGAAAACAACTTGCGGATCCGCGACGAAACCGGGTGGTCGGTCAAGGTCGAACGAACGCCTCCTTTGTTCTCAAAAACGGTTCATGACATCCGTATGTACCGGCAAGCCAACGGCGATGAACGGCGGAAATTGCTGAAAGATTTCGGTCTCAACATTCACCGCCCGACCCGTCCTGGCGGCACATGGGCTCGCGTCACTGCCCTGGGCTCGTACAGGGAAGTGGGTCGCGCCTGCCACTACGTGACCACCAACGAATCTCGAATCATGATCGACGTTGGTGTGAACATCGCTTCTGATACGGACCCGATGCCGTTCTTCAACGCTCCAGAAGCGCTTCCCCTCGACAAATTGGATGCCGTTGTGCTGACCCACTCTCACCTTGACCATGCGGGCATGCTCCCGGTTCTGTTCAAGTACGGCTACCGAGGTCCGGTCTACTGCACGCCGCCGACACGCGACTTGATGTTGCTTTTGCAGACGGACTATCTGAAAGTCGGTGGGGCGGAAGGGAAGCGCACCCCCTACGATATGGAAGACATTCGAATGTGCATGAAGCACGTTGTCGACGTGGACTGGGACTCCACCACCGACATCGCGCCCGATGTCAAATTGACCTTTTCAAACGCAGGCCACATTCTTGGCTCTTCAGCGGTTCACCTCAACATCGCCAACGGAAAGCACAACATTGTGTTCAGCGGTGACCAAAAATACGAGAAATCTTGGTTGTTTGATGCCGCAAACACACGATTTCCTCGGGTTGAAACCTTGGTGATTGAATCCACCTACGGTGCATCCGGAGATTACCAGCCTTCTCGGCAAGAAGCCAATCAAGAACTCCAAGACATCGTCTCAAGGACGCTTCTTCGTGGTGGGAAGATGATTTGCCCTGTTTTCGCCGTTGGCCGAAGCCAGGAAGTGATGATCGCTATCGACGAATTGTTCCGCTCTGGAACGGTAAAACCTGTTCCCGTTTGGCTTGACGGCATGATTCAGGAAGCAACGGCCATCCATGCGTCGCATCCAAATTACCTCACAAAAGCTCTTGCGAAATCCTTGCTTCAAGACGACGGTGCCAACCCCTTCACAAGCGAATGGTTCCGACCGGTGAAAGGCCGTGAACTTCGAGAAAGCATTGTGATGGACAGTTCTCCTTGCATCGTCTTGGCGACCTCGGGAATGCTCAACGGCGGCCCCGTGATGGAGTATTTCAAGAACTGGGCCCACGAAGAACGGAATTCGCTTTGTTTCGTCGGCTATCAGGCTGAAGGAACCCTCGGCCGACGGTTGCAGAAGGGCTTTGGTGAAGTGCCGATGCTCATCAACGGAAAAACGGAAATCGTAAAGATCGGTTGCGAAATGGTCACCATCGATGGATTTTCCGGACATTCTGACCGTCGTCAACTTCTTGACTTCGTCGACCGAATCGACCCAGCACCGAAAAACATCATTTGCCACCACGGCGATTACCAAAAGTGCAACGAATTGGGGCTGACGCTACGAGAGCGATACAATTGTTTGACCTTCGCCCCAAGCAACCTTGAAACCGTTCGCTTGTTTTGATTACAACGGGACGTCAAAGTTCATTGCAAGAGGGTCGGGGAGTTGTTCCTCTCCGCTCTCAATGGAGAGGTTTGAGCCGGTCAAACCGGTGTTCACCAAAGGCGCACCCTTGACGGCGTTTGATGAACCAGCATTCATCAAGAGGGCCGTTCCAAAAAAGGTAGCAAAAAGCGTCCCAAGGGCTAATGTAAGCATGTGTCCACTTGTGGAAAACGTTGCGAATAAGACGGTTCCAGCCCCCGCGAAAAGGGCAACGGTGAGCAACCGCCGAGTGCCGTCTGCCATGGTGTTCACAGAACCAAGGTGTTCATGAACCCGTTGCGCCCATTCACCTCCATGCAAGCCTCGCGTGGACCCTCTTGCCCGGGTTGGTTGATGACCGCCGTTGCCCCTTGGGGTGAAAATGCGGAAGATGCCTTTGATCAGGGCCTTGTGGAGCTCGGTTTGGGTGATGTTCGCTTGATTCAAGCCCAAGGTGCCATGCTCCCGCTCGGTTTTGGAGTCTCGCCTCCGAGGCCTCTTCCGATGGGCTCGTTGGTCGAGTGCCATTTGGCCACAGCGTATGCATGGAACGGTTCTTCCGCCTCAGCAGGCGTTGCTTGGGCCATGTGCGTCACGCCCGAGGGCGATGAATGTGCCATCGTTGCCACCATCAGCACCGACCGAGATTACGAAGAGACGGTCCTGTTGTTGCGACGAAATTTACAGCGACGTTTGGCAAGCCGTGATCTCGAAGTGGTTGAGTTTGATGTTGCTGTTGATGAGGTGACGGCTGGCCAAGACCACCACGGCGTCGCCGTCGCCGCCCTCATTTTACCAGAATCGCTTTCGCTGGGGGCGAGAACCAAGACAGGGCCAGTTCGTGGGGCATTGACCCGCACCGCGGAGGAACCGAAGAAACGGGTGGACACCAAGGCACCCGCAGCGCCTGCTCGTCGGCCAGGCCAACAACAAAACAACCACGATTTTTCGCTGTGAGGGGTCCCATGTCCGAGACGACGTGGCTGGTGCTTCGCTGTACAAACTGCGGCCAGTGTTCAGGTCACCGTTTGGCAAAAGGCCGGTGCCCTCATTGTGGCCAGTCCTTTTCGCGGGAGGTTGAGGTGGTCGCCACGGTTTCCAGCACAGACGCGTTGCAAATGGAGGTGGCCTTGGCCAACACTCCCGAACCGCTCCGAGCAGAACTTCGGGAACGGATGGAGCGGGGGCTGAAAAGGAGTGCTCGTGAACCGGATACGTCGGCGAACGCCCTGTTTGGCATGCTGCGCCAGGTGGTCAACGACGTTGGTGAATTGACTGCTGATGCGGTCCTAGGCGTCCTTCAACGCAAGGGAGTTGAACAAAGCGTTGACGAAGTCATGGCGCAAGCCGAGGGAGAAGGTTTGGTGCTGAGGTGTGGACCGGGTCGCTGGATGCTTCTTGAGTGAAGTTCATAGGGGAGACTGCGTGCCACACATCAAGGGCGTATGGGTTAGTTTGGCCTATACTCGGGCGTTTGGGACGCTTGGACCCAAGTTCAAATCTTGGTACGCCCACCATCACTCTGGAATCGTGATGCTGTGCACCCACAGAAGGTGATAGCCAAATTGAGTCTTGATGTACGCTGTTGGTGCTGTTTCAAGGTCGGATGACCACACAGCCTCCTCAAAGTCTTGGACCATTTGTCCCTCTACAAATTCTCCGAGATCGCCCCCTTTGCTTCCGGAGGGGCAATTGGAATGTTTTTTTGCAAGCTTCTTGAAGGTCTTGAAGGGCTTTTTGGAAGACTGGATGTTCTCGAGGAGCGCCTTTGCATCGGGTTTCCCCGCCACAAGAATGTGGCGTACATGGGCTTTTCGAGGTTTTTTTCGTCGGTCATGCCTTCGCATTGGAACGCAACTCCTGCCTTGCACGTGCAGCTGTTCGGTCAAAAAGATGTGCTAATGTCCAAAAGAAGAGGGTGATGAGCCAGAGGGGGACGCTTCGACGAACCAATGCCGCCTCAAGGTCGTTGGTCACCCACGGGAGCAGTGCTGACCATCCGATGGCGTAGGCCATCAGTGCAAACCAAGTGTGTGGGAGCAAGAGGGGTGGTTGAAGCCAAGCGATGTTCCGACGGTGGTGCTGATAAGCCATCATCGGACCTACAGTCATGAAAAAACGCATGGGCTTTAGACCGCTTACTTCGGTTCTATAGATTGAGCGGACAGGGACTTCCAACCATCGCCAACCTTCTCTTGAGAGGTGAATCAACCAGTGATTCGGATAGCCGTACCCTCTCCACGAGCGTTTCCAATCCCAGCTGTTGAGGATGTTTGATGAGGTCGCCGTGTACCCACATTGCGGGTCGCCAACCCGTTGGCCAGTGGCAAGCGTTGTGAACAGCGATAGGAGGACTGTGGCGAACCTTCGCATCCAAGGCATCCCTTCGTACCCTTGGGGATGGAGGCCACGATTCCCTTTGACATGGTCGCACTGACCTTGAACCACCGGGGTCACGACGGCGAGCAAGTCATCGGGATGCATCTGGTTGTCGCCTGCCATCACGACGCTCGCGAAAGGGTGCGGTAGATGGTCGAGCAGATGACGGTGACCTCGGTCAATGGATGCTCCTACGCCATCACCTTCTCCGCGAAGAACCGTTACAGGGCATGCTGACCTTGCTTCTGAAGCGCGCTGTTCGGTGGCGTCGGTTGACCCGTCGTTCACCACCACGGCAAGGTCAACCCATTGAGGCAATTGTTCGAGAACCTTTCCGATGAACTGCTCTTCGTTTCGTGCAGGAATGACCACCCCAACGTGCCACCCCTCAAGCATGGTCCTCGGTAGGCGTCGGTCCATTCAATCTATGCCCGAATCAGAGGTCAAACGCCTTGAACTGAGAACAGGGTTCATAGCCTCGGGACAGGGGCTCCCCCCCGTGAGTCAGCATTTGAGTCGCGTGGTGTTGATCGGCCACGATATTGAATTGCGGATTGTCTCCTTGGTCATTCGATGCAGGGAGGTTGCGAATGAGGTCCTCCTCTTCGACACAGGATCGCAAGACGATACGCTTGAACTCGCCCGTGAAGTCGGGTGCCAAATCGTACCGTTTTCCGGCGAGGTCACGCCAATCAACCTCTGCGCTGTTCTCGGAACTCACGAACCTGTGGAGGGGTCAACCTTGTTTGTTCCTGTTTCATCCGATTGGAAACTCTCCGACCTGCCGTCGAGCGTCAATCGTGCAAGAGAGGGGTGGGATATTCACCACCTCTACCGTACAAACAGTCAAGACACCACCGATGAAGTGGTTTTCTCCAAAACCGAACTCGGCCACCTCATCGTAAGCCAGGTCGGTTGTCTCGCTCTTGGAAAACTTGAGCCAACCGGAACATCGTTGTCCCTCGAGGATTCACTGAAGGTTCGCCTCGTAAAAGCGACCAAACCTATCCAGTTGCCCCAACGCCAATCCTTAGCAACGGCGTCGCGTTTTGCACAACTTTTCTACTGGATGCTTGAATCAAAGCACCCTTTGTTGCTTTTTGGAATCCCAGGCATCGTCCTCTTCGTGCTGGGTTACCGCCTTTCCGGCGATTTGGCAAGCATGTTCACGGAACTCAATTCAACTTCGATTGGCGTGACCCTCATCACCATAGCCATGACACTTATCGGCTTGTTTGCGATGATGGTCGCCTTGATTCTCTACATCATGGGGAAGCAAGTCGCAAGGGTTCAACATCAATACAACTGGCCCAAAGGGAATGCTTGAGGGAATGGCATGGGTGCATATTTGGTTTGTTTGGACATGGACCGCGTTCTGGTTGACCATCTGTCCACATGGCAGTTTGTTTACGACCAACTTGGCATTTCAAATGAGGAGTCCTTTGCCCTTTACAATCAAGGGCTTTTGGATGAATGGGCATGGATAAAACTTGACTTAGAACTGATCAAGTCTTCTTCAAGCATGCCTGTTTCTGACGGAAGCCTACGGCAGTTGATGGAGGGCATGCCGATGATGAAAGGATGGCGAGCCCTGATACACCATCTTCTCGAGAACAACGTCGAAGTAGCGATTGTCAGCGGGGGTTTGCAGAAAACCGCACGTGACATTGCTGCAAACTTTCCAAGCAAGGCGCTCTGGCGCCGCCGCTGGGGCGGCATCGACCGCCACACCGCACGCGAACAATGCAACGGGTTCGATACACGCCTGCATGTCTTCACCAACGGTTGGCTGATGGACGCCCCCCTCCCAGGTGGGGGGTACGGCATCGGTGACTATGGGAGGTATCAGGTTCAAATGAACGGAAAAGGGGCCGTCGTACGTATGCTCCAACGGCGCCTCGGAATTTCAAAGGAAAACACTGCATCCGTCGGAGATTCCATGGGGGACGTGGGCATGTTCGCCGAAAGTGCTTGTGCCGTGTTGTTCAATCCATGGGATGACCGGCCAAGAGAACACGCCCATCATGTCATTGAAGAGCGTGATCTTGGTTTGGTTTTGGACTTAATCTGCACCACGTTTGGGATTCCAAAACCTTGATACTGCTCGCTGGTTCACCCACGAACATGTTCGAAGACCCCTTCACCTCGATTTGCCCCCACTGCGGCTTTCTTCTCGGAGCATTCGTTCCTGGAATGCCGTGCCCTTCATGCGGCGAGACCTTGCTTTAGGGCGTGACCCGACGAGAAGTCCTTGGGAAGGGAATCACTTCTCGAATGTGCGTGGCGCCAGCCAACCAACTGACCACTCGGTCAACGCCGAGGCCAAATCCACCGTGAGGGACGCCGCCGTAGGAGCGCACATCAATGTAGAACTGATAGGGTTCTCGGGGTGTTCCTTCTTCGTCGATCCGCTGCAGGATTTCCTCCTCGGACCATGTTCTCTCGCCACCACCTATGATTTCGCCGTAGCCTTCTGGTGCGAGCAAATCATGGCACAAAACATAGTTTTCATCATCCGGGTCCACACGATGATAGAACGGTTTTGCAACCTTTGGATAGTGGGTGAGGAAGTGAGGAACATCAAAGTCTTGGGTGAGGATCTTTTCCTTTGAGTAATCCAAGTCTTGACCCCATTCAATTTGAACGCCTTTGTTCTGCAAGGTTTCAACGGCTTCATCGTAGCGAATTCGTGGGTAAGGGGTGTCAGCGTACCTTGCAATCAGTTCAAGGTCCCGTTCAAGGTATGTGAGTTCTTCCTCACGTTCCTCCAGGAGAGTTTTGGCGACGTGACGGACGACCCCCTCCCCATGGGCCATGATGTCATCGTTGGTCGCCCAGGCCATTTCCATTTCTGCATGCCAAAATTCAGTAAGATGGCGACGTGTCCTGGACTTTTCTGCCCTGAAAGACGGAGCGATGGTGTAGAGGCGTTCGAGGGCGGGCATGGCAGCTTCCGCATACAACTGCCACGATTGCGTGAGGTAGGCTTGCTTTCCGAAGTAAGGGACCTCGAACAGGGTTGAACCCCCCTCAACGGCCCCAGCGACGAAGTTCGGGGCTTGGTATTCAAGGAAATCTTGGCCTCTGAAATAACCGTGGATGGCGCCAAAAGCCGAGCTTCGCAATTTGAGCATGGTCGTGGCCCGCGTGGTTCGAAGGTACAGGTGCCGATGGTTGAGCGTGTGCTCGGTTCCGCCGTATGTCAATTCACCGTCTTCATCTTCAACCAGCATGTCCGCTTCCGTGATGGGGAACGGGCGCTCTGAATTCACGGGCCCAACAAGTTCGACTTGGGTGATGTCCAACTCGTGGCCACCGTCCGCCCGCTCGTCGACACGAATGCTTCCATGAAGCACCACGCTCGTTTCAATGATCATGCTCTTGAGCAGGTCAAACATGCTGTCGCCAAGCGTTTCCCGCTTCCCGACGCATTGGATGGTTCCGGTTGAATCCCGGAGGACGACAAAGCGTATTTTGTTGCTACCTCGAGTGCGCTTGACCCATCCTTTGAGCTCGACGGATGTGCCGTCGTGCATGCCTTTTTGCACATCACCTATCCAAACGGTCTTGACCATGCTCGCACCGTTCTTTGGCACCTTGCTTGCCTATGTGAATGTCTCCCTCCAGCAACATGGCAAAGGAAGCGATAGATGATTCACCTTGGCCAAAGGGTCAAAACCAAACCATGCCGTTCCTGCGGCATGAGCAAACTGGTGGTTTATGCCCTCGGGGGAAATGCATTGCAAGCTCCCGGAAGAGATTCGGACACGTCGGCAGATGTCCTGGCCAAGGTGATGAGCGATGTGGTCGACCTTCTTGAAATGGATTGGCGGGTTGTTATGACCCATGGTAACGGGCCCCAAGTCGGGCACCTCTTGGCCCTTGACCGTGAGCACTCACATGGCTTGGATGCTTGGGTGGCGGCCACCCAAGGGACCATCGGCCACCAACTTTCGCAGCACCTCCAGAGCATCCTTGACCGACGGCGTCGACCCGAACGAACCGTGGTCGTGCTGACGCATGCAGAGGTTGATCCAAACGACGATGGTTTTTCTTGGCCCACCAAACCGGTGGGCCCTGTGTTGGATTCAACCACCGTTATGACGGCCGATTGGGACATTGCTCAAACGATTCACGGGCCGCGGCGAGTCGTGGCAAGCCCCGTCCCACTCAGGGTGGTTGAACTCGAGACGATTCGCCACCTCGTATCGCTCCAGGCGGTGGTCATTTGCGGTGGCGGAGGTGGAATTCCTGTTGTTCGCCAGGACGGTTTGACGCACGGCGTGCCGGCTGTTGTCGACAAGGACCTGCTCTCGTCATGCCTTGCTTCGGACTTGAATGCTGATGCTCTCATCATCAGCACCGAAGCCAACGCCATCTACTCGAGTTTTGGTACTGACCACGCCGTCGAGCATCGTACCTTGAGCCCTGAGGGCCTTCGGCAATTGGAGTCGGAGGGTGAGTTTCCCCCCGGTTCGATGGGCCCGAAGGCAAGGGCACTGAGAGAATATGTGGAACGTTCCGGGGGCACAGCGGTGCTTTGCTCACCGGGGAATGTCTTGAAGGCTCTCCGCGGTGAGTGTGGAACAACGGTCACCCAACCTCGTCGGTGAATGGAGAATCATGTTCATATGGTGGCGGAGCCTCGGCGTCATCATGAAGACCCGAATTGTTGCTGAAGCTCACTGTGATGGCCCTTGTGGCGTGTACGATCCTGCCAGTGCCCGGATTGCCGCAGAGGCAGTCCAGTCGATGACCAAAAAGATGCTCGCTCTTACGCCACCGAGTGCTGAAGACGCTGGTGCTATGGCCGCTTACCTCAACACCATGGCACGTTACGCCGCCATCAAGGAAGAAGAGGCACAAACCTGCAAAGACGAATTGCTCGTGCTTTGGACCGATTTCTTCAAACCTCAACATTTGGAAGCCATTCCCGACCTTCACGAAACCTTCTGGCACGCCGCAAAACTCTGCTCTGCATGCAAGGTTGAGGTTTCAGCAGAGCACGCCCAAGAATTGATGGATGCGTGTCAGGCTATTCACGAAATGTTTTGGTCAGTGAAAGGCCGAGAAGTTTCCTGGATTCGAGCCTCTTGAGGGCTCAAGATGTCGCAACCACTGGAGGTTGTCCTCCAAGGCGAAAGCATGTGGCCCACTTTTCGTAGCGGTGATGTGTTGTTTTTTGATTCAATTGCGCCCCCTGAGGCTCTCTCCGTGGGTGTTGTGGTGCTTGCCCAACACCCCCTCAAAGCCGATGTTTTGATGGTGAAACGGGTCCATCAAATTCAAGAAAACGGGGCTGTTTTCTTGGTCGGAGACCAACCCGATCCAACCGCTACAGAAGACTCGCACAATTTCGGCCCCGTTTCCCGAGAGATGGTTCTCGCGAAATGGAACGGTGAGGTGAAGCGGGCCTGACGGGGTTCGAACCCGCGACCGATGGATTAAGAGTCCATCGCTCTACCTGACTAAGCTACAGGCCCGAGTTCGGCTCCTGCCCCGTCTATTTAATCATTGACGCAACTTGGGATTGACATCCTCATTCTTCTTTTGATAGAACTTCCACACCATCGTCTTTTGCAAGAATCACAACATTGCACATCCCGATAAACAGGCCCACCTGTACGACCCCCGCAATGGCGAGAAGTTCTCGTTCCGTTTCAGCAGGGTTCTGAATCGTCGGCCCTGTTCTGGCGTCCACGATGAAATTGCCATTGTCGGTCAAGACGGGTTCCTCCCCGTTCATTCTCCTTGCAGTGCTGCATCCCAAGACCGCTTCGATGCTTCGTTGGGTGGTTTGCCAAGAAAAACACGTGACTTCGATGGGTAAAGGAAAAGCGCCCAACCGCTCAACTTGCTTTCGTGCATCGGCGACGACGACCATCTGCGTGGAGGCTTGCGCAACGATTTTTTCTCGTAACAAGGCTGCACCACCGCCTTTGATGAGGTTAAAGTCCGGGTCAAATTCATCGGTTCCATCAACGACCACGTCCAGATGGTCGAGCGAGTCCAACTCCACCAGAGGAATGCCAACGGAAATCGCCAGTTTCTCGGTGGCAAGCGAGGTTGGAACGCCGACGATTTGCAGGCCTTCTTTCTCAATTCTTCGTCCGAGTTCAAGAATGGTGTATTTTACCGTGGAACCCGTCCCAAGCCCTACGTTCATGCCGTCCTTGATGTACGCACAAGCAGCGATGCCGGCCTCTTGTTTCAATGATTCAACGTCCATGCTTTGCAACCGTGCGTCGCCATCTAAGGACTTTCGCTCATGTCGGAGCGAGACGGTCATGTCCGAAGCCTTTAGACCTTCAACACGCCGTCACAGAGTGATGGGTCCGAGGTTGCCGAAGGCCATGCTCGCCATGACGCTCGTCGGGCTCATGCTCGTTTCAACCCTGCCCGTTGACCCAGCTCCGCTCGTTTCAGAGCATGCTAACGATGCAAAACACACAACGCCCATCGGCCAAGCGACTCGCTTGACCGTTGGTTCATGGCCGGATGGTGCCAATCAACGGGTCCAACTCAGCGTACCGGACGGGCATGCCATCAAGGCCCTCGACATCGGTCTCGAAGCAAGCACGTTGACCAACTCCCTGGCAAGCACCATGACCGAGGCAGGGGATTTTGACAACAACGCCGTTTACGACGGTATGGACGTCAACACCTCCGAACTGAAACTCCTTCCTCAGGATTGGAACTATGATTTTGAATCCGGTTCCTTCTCTTCGGAATGGACCTTGAGTGGCTCTTCCAATTGGGCCATTCAAACAGGAAGCAATCTCCAGGGCCTTCAATGGGCAAAAGCCGGAAGCATCACCCACAATCAACAATCCACCATGGTCCTCGATGTATCCCAACTTCCCGCCTCCTCGGGGACGTTCCAATACCGTGTCTCCTCGGAATCCAGTTTTGACTACCTCGTTTTTTGCATCGATAACACCGGATGCAGTCGCTCAAGCGGCTACACCAACCGATGGTCGGGGTCAACTTCTGGGACCCAAACCTTCTCGTTCCCGGCGAGTGCTCAAACGCTCACCTGGAAATACACCAAAGACGGTAGCGTCAACAGCGGTTCGGACACGGCTTGGGTGGACAACATCCTGATCACACCGACCTCGGGTTCGGGCAACGGGGAAGGAAATTGGACCTCTGACATCTTTGGGCCGACGTTGCTTGGACGAGGTGAATCCACCAAACATGGTTTGCTTCACATGGACCTCATGGAATTGCCAGGTTCCGTGTTTGAATATCAAATCTTGAACGCCTTAACCTCGACTCCAGTTCCTGGTTTTGAACGCTTAACCCTGCCTTACGTGGATTTGGGAATGATCGATGAAAACGACCACCCCTTGCTTCGCCTGAAGGTTCACATGAAGGAAGCCGCCTCGGGAGGCGGGTCAGAGGTCCGTAGCCTTTCACACAACGGACTGATTTCGAAATCGTTCACCACGGACCCTTCTGCTGAGGGGTGGCAGATTCAAGCAGGTTCTTGGGCCAACGGCGCCATTTCATCCTCAGGCGTCGTCCTGTCCAACACCTACGACGTTCGAAGCGGATTTTCAGTCATTCAAGCCAACAACGTCCATACGGGTCCGGGCTTGCTGCAGTTTTCCCTTAATGGCGGTGGGTCATGGCAGACCATCGGTGCACAGGAGCGTTTGGCCTTGGAAGAGCCTGCCTTTTCCGTTCAGTTCCGAATGGACTCAACAGGGGGTACCTACACGTGGCAGGCCTTTGAGGTCGAACTTGTCCGTACCTCCGTGGTTGACGGTCTCCGAATGGACGTGGGCTTGGATGGAACTGCGGAATGGTCCTTGGACCGCAACGCTTTGGGCGCCTTGGGTCTTCAAGATGTGCTCGTCTCGGGTGAATCATGGGTGGAGCGTTCCATTGCCCCCGCATCCACCGCTTCCTTGGAGGTGGCCTTGCCGACGGGAGGTGTTGACGCGTTTTCTTTTGCCCTCGCCTCACCGACTGGCCCCATCGCCAATCCCTTCCTCGCTCTGGCCGTGAACGGTCAAGACATCTTAAGTCGGAACTTGGCCAACATCAACGACCTGGTTGAGGTGCGCTTGACGGCAAGTGAACTCCAAACCCTCAACGATGCCCTCGCTCAAGCAAGCAACACACAGGGCATTTCCGATCTGCCGATGGCAACGGTTGAACTTCGTATTGGGTCATCGCTGAGCACTTCCCAACTGCACTTCGGGGGCGTTTTCGCCCCCTACGCCACGCCCCTCAACTTGAGTCTCAATGCAGCGAGCCCGCTGGTGATGGGCTTGAACCATGCGCTTGCAGACATCGTTCCCGTTCAGGGCCAGCGAACGGTCAGCCTGCCGGTACGAATGGACGGGACTGGGTCGGTCTACCTCACGGTCAACGACCTCCAAACACAAGCCTCCGTCAAGGGTCTCACGATGGAACTTTCAAACGTGACGGACACCCTTGTACCTGGCAACGAGTGGGTGGAAACCCGAAGCACCTTTGATTTCTCCCCATTGAATGTCGGCGACGCCATCACGCATGCACACCAATCCGCATGGGAGGTTGAATTGCAGTTGGTGGGTCAGAACCAACGGTCCGTTCTGCGATGTCCGGTTCAAAGTCTGCCCGTGACGCCCCTGAGCATCGCCTCTTGCAGCGCCTCGGGGACGGCTCTCCTCTGGTTTGACGAAGGCCTCCCCGGCTCAATTTCGGCAGTGGGTTCTGGTCCGTATCTTGAGGTCATGCACCGATTCAAATTTCCAGATGGATGGGATGATGAGGACTCTGCTGTGCTAACGGTGCATTTGATTTCAACCGGTGGCCCCATGCTCCCCGTCTCCAAAGTGCTTGGACTCGGCAGCGACATGGGCGTTGAGAACGACCTTGAGGTGATCTCTTGGGCGGTGGTGTCCGACGAGGGCATTCGCTCCTCGCCAGCATTTCCTTACTTACGTTCTGGGCAGTTGGTGAATGTCGAGGTGGTGATGGGTTTTGAGGGGACTGACGAAGGCACCCCGAGGTCGGGGCAAGCGCTGGTTCGCTTCCTCGTTGACGGAACGGAATATGCGACAACGACGTTGTTCAACGAGGGTGTGGCAACCTTTGCATGGAATGTTCCCTCCGGACGACCATCCGTTGATTTGAGCGTGGAGGTCGTCCCCCTCCGTGGGCAGAACGTCGTGAGCACCATCCCCTTGGAGCATCGTTTCCTCTTTGACAACGTCGCACCCACCTTGATGGACAGCAGCGTGGCGACCTTTGACAACCGCGATGTACAGCCGGTCAACGAGTTGACGTTCACCATCGCCGACCGCCCCCATCTCCCCGTCCACGCCATCGCCTATGTGTGGCGTTCTTGGGTGGATGACGCCAATGAGAATTCCGTCTTCGACAACGGTGAACAAAGCGGGTATGCCCTCACGCTCCCAACCAACCTCACGGTCTTGATGGGTCAATACGGCTTGTCGGTGGACACCTCCGACGCATCAGAGGGTGACTTTTTCCTCGGCTGGCTGGAGGTTGCCGACAGCGCAGGCCATGTGATGGAAGACGGTGGTTCAGCCAGTTCGCCCATGTTTCATGTACAACTGAACACCAACGGCGCCCCTTCCTTGGGTGCCACATCACTTGGTTGGCCAAACGGGATACAAGAGCCTTGGTTCCACCCCGGTGAAGTCAATCAAATCCGAGTACCGGTCTGGGAGCAAAACGGGATTTTTGACTTGGCTGAAATGGAACTTGAGCTCGCATCAAACACCGCCCAGCCTTCCACGGTTCTGTGGAATCAAACCACCAAAACCTGCTCCTCAACTGACCCGTATGTCGAGGTTTTGTCGTGTGAATTGGTGGCGATGGAAACCAACGACCTCTTCTCGAGGAACGGAGAATTTGTCGTGAATTTCTCCCTTGAATGGGGGTATGACCCCGACACCTCGGTGACCCGTGTGCCTCACCTCACGATGGTCGACCAATCCGGTCAATCCAACATGTTCTTGCTCGAGCCCTTGGGTTGGCGTTTCTCGGGAGAACTCGCTATTGCCACCTCCTCCATCCAAATTGACTTGGAGGATGAGTCTCCCTCTGCGCTGGGCTACTGGGTCCAACCACGGACCACGTTCGGTGTTTCGGGGGATTTGGTCTGGTACCGCACGGGCACCGTGCCCCAACAAGACCTCGACATTGAACTTCGGCTAGGTGAAACCACGGTCAATTTTGAGGCGGTCAACGGTTCCTTTACGGGGGCCCTCCTTGCCCCGCTACAAGACGGAGCCTACGGCTTGTTTGGCGGGTTGTTTGATGCCCCCAATGGAGCTGTCTACCGGGGGGACAATTCCGCTTTTGTTTGGGTCATCGTCGACAACGAAGCACCGAGCGTCGTCGCCGTTGACCAACCAAGTGACAATTCCTTGTTAACCGAGGATGATTGGGACGATCTGAGATTTGAGCTTCGATTGGCCGAAAACGCCCGATTGGACGAGGAAAGCCTCACGTTGCACTGGTCCTTGAATGAAGCAGGTTTAGGTCTGAATTCCTATGTCTTTGACAACGGGTCGGTTCCTTTGACCTTGATGGGTGAACGGCTCAGCGGTGAATCGGTTCCGCTCCAATGTGTCTTGGACCTTGATGCATTGATGCTCCCTGCTTTTCGAACTCGAGCCGTTGAATTGCGTATCTGGGTCTCCGGAAACGACGAGGCCGGCCTAAGCGTCGATAGCGTGTTCAACGACATCGACGCTCCTCTCCGGGTTTGGTCATTGGAACAACGGGTTCCCTCCTTCACGTTGTCTGATGTTGAGATGGATCCCCGTTCGGACATTCGTCAAGGCGACTTCGTAGAGGTCGCCGCCATGATAAACAACGTCGGCCTCGCCGATGGAGAAGCCAACCTTGTCCTTGAACTCGTGGAATCGAGCGGAGCCCGGACGCGCTTGGACGCTCGGAGTTTGAACATTCAATCGGGCGAACAAGTTCTGTACCAATACCTTTGGAAGCCCGGTCGTGAAGGGACCCAGTGGTTGGAATTGAGCATCATGAACGGACCCAACGCGCAATCTTCTACGGTTTTGGTGGATGAGACGCGCAGCGACGGTGTCTTGGGCAGCATCGGCTCTGTGAACCCTGTTTTGCTCTCCGTGGTGAGTGTTCTTGTTTTGGTTTTGGTCGCCTTGCTTTTGGTAGGCTTGAGGCGTGAACCTCCAAGCAGTGCGAATTTGGCCACTTCTGTTCCCAAAAAAGCCGTTGCTCTACCCTCGTCATCCGAGGTGCCGAAGGGACCTTACGGGGCAACGGACACCTCAGCATCTCCTGGTGAGAATCCCTACCGTTGACAATTGGCGGTGTCCGACTGGTTGAAATGCAAAGAGACCTCGCTACGGAAGCGGAGGGAGTAGGAGGACCGCTGACAGAGTTCGACTCTGAGGAAAGTCCCCTCTCCAAAGTGCAGGCGGCTACCATAAGGAAGCAAACAGAAATGGTTGGGTTCAGGCTGCAGAAACGAACGATGCAAGGTGTGTACGATGACGTTGAAAGACCGAGGTTGCCTTGTGGTCGATGAGACGAGCCACCCCGCCGGAGCAAGTCCAAACCGTCCCGTTGACTCGGCACGACGAGGGACAGGTAGGACGCACAGTTGAATGCGGTCACCGTAAGGGAACAGAAAGGGGCTTACTCCCTACTCCCTCCACTCAATCATCAAGAACGGCATCAAGCGTTTTCATGACGCTGGGTTGAGAAACAGCAATCCCTTCACCAAAATCAATCCATGTTGGATGCTTGTTGATTTTAGCTCTGACAACGTGTTCGGCTGTGATGATCGCAGGGAGGAGGAAAGCACTGGTGATGAAGGCGAAAATGATCAGCAGACACATCAGCATGAAGAAGTTCTCCAAGCCAGGAAACGCAGCAAGGAAACCTGCTCCAATGCCCGATACCGTCGTGATGGTGGTCTCAAAGATGGTTTGCCCAGTTTCCTCAACCGCTGCGGCGAGTCCACTGGGCGATTCTCCCTCTTCTCGTATGCGATGCATGACGTGAATTGAATCGTCCACACCGATGCCGAAGACAATGGTCCCAATCATGGCGGTGAATATGTTGACATTGACGTCTCCGCTTCGCATGAGCAGGGGCTGCCAGAGGATGACAACGGCCACGGGAAGCATCGTGTAAATGCCCAGGCGGGCTGAACGGAACACCATCATCAAAACAAGGGTGAGAATCAACAACGTCAGCAGGGTCGTGGTGGATTGCGTGTCATGAATACCCTCGTTGATGTCCAATGAAACAGGCAACCCTCCCGTTAGAAGCGACGTCCTCGTGTTGAGGAGAGACGGGCCTGTTCCGAGGATGCCATCGATTTCTTCCCGCAACTCTCCAGCGACGTTGAGGTTCATGTACGGTTGGGCGACGTAGACGATGGCTTTCGTTCCCGCTTCGTTCAGCAGCATGGACTGCACTTCAGGAGACAAGGTGTCAACCGCGACGTTGACCATGTCCTTTCGGAGTGCTTCACGCTCGCTCAGCGGGACGACGGTCCAACCCACGCACTCTGGGTCAAGCAGGGATTCGCTCTCCCAGCAGGGGTCGTGCAAGAGGTCCCAAAGTGAGCCATCACCAACCGTGACACCATCGGTAAGGGTCAAGGAGGCAGGGACCGCTTTGAGGAAGGTGATGATGCTCGTGGTGGAGGTTTCGTCGACGCCATCAACGGCTTGCTCAATTTCGTCCATGGCATCGAGCACCGGCAGGTCTCGGATGTTGTCGGTTTCGTTGGCGTTGGGCCGTTCTGATGCATCGTAAATGTACAACGATGTTTGCCCACTGCTGAATTGGCGAGAATATTCTGCGAGGGAATTCAGCGATTCAATCCCGTCCGGTGCCTCCGATGAACCCGTGATGGGCTTGTTGAGTTCGTCCATGTTCGCAACGCCGTAGGCCGTGATTGACGTGGCAAGCAGGATGATGATCAGGAAACCTTTCACAGGTGCTTGGCCGATGTTTCTCCAAACGCCGGGATTGCTTCGTTTGTTAAATTTCAGCAACCATGCAAGGGTTGGTACCAAGACGATGCTGAGGATCAAGGTCGAAGAAATCCCGATGACGAGGGTTACGCCAACGGAGCGAATGGGGCTTACAGGAACGATCATGGGGGCGATGAGCACGGAAAAACCGACGATGGTCGTGAGGGCTGAAAGCATGACGGCCACCCCGGTTGAACGGGTCATTTCCATGACACAGGATTTGTAGAACTCCATGTCCCACAGGTCGGGCACGGGTTCAGGTGGTTGGCCTCTTTTTCGCCTTCGCTCGTTCGCGTCGAGCGCTTTGTTCAGCTCTTTTCGTCGGACCTCTTCAATCCGGTTCACCATATGAAGCGCATAGTCCACCCCCAAGCCAATGAGAATCGGGAAAGTGGCAACGATCATCGGCGTCAAGGTGATGTCGAGCACCACCGACGAACCGAAGGTGATGGCCAACGCCATGAGAATGGGTGTTCCGGTGATCACCACGACCTTGGCAGACCTGTGGAGGGCGGTAATGATGAGGACGGTGAACAAAACCGACCAAGGCAAAATCATCAGAAGGTCCTCGTAAATGGCGTCCGAGACATCTTCCAAAACTTTGGTCAAGCCCGTGACGGTCATATCGGTGCTTCTGTATTCGGCAGGTCGGTCATCAATGATGTTTTGAAAGTGGTTGAGCAAAGCCGAGAAATCCTCCCAATCACCGGTTTCAGCAGGGTTATGGTGCAACCCGACGACGATGGCGGTGGTGTCCCAAATGCCATCTCCGTCCATATCGTTGGTGTAATTTCCATCTCCGTCGCTGTCCACCGTTGGGTCCATGTCGTTGGTGTCTTTGATGAGGGCCTCGAACGCCCCGTCAGACTCCTCGATGATTTGGTCAATTCGATCCTGACTTGGAATGGCATAGGCGCCTCCTGGGGGCAGCGATGAACAATCGAGGTCGATGGGAAGACGGTTGTTCACGCCATGAACACACAGCGAGTTGTTGAACCGCCCGTCTGCAGAATTGATTTCCTTGATGACTTGGGCAGGAGAAATGATCCACAGCACACCATCGTTACGACCGTGGTCGTCTTTGTCGTAATCCATCCCTCGCCCGGTTGAATCTCCATCGATGTTCCGGTCATCCCCTTCAATCCAACTTATTTCGTTGAGAATAGCTTCGTTGGTGATGTTCGTGTTGTCGTTGGGGTTGAACGCGTTGGGCGTACGGATGTAAATGACGGCAAGGTCGGTGGACCATTCCTCTCGCACCTCGAGCAGGAGCGTGGTCGACGGTGCACCGTCAGGGAGGAAAATTTCAACGTCGTCGTCGATTTGTTGTTGAAAAGCCATGCCCTGCTGAGCAAACACGGCACTGATGACAACAAAGAGGAGCAAGACGGTGCCGGGTGAACTGAGGGCCGTGCCATAAAGGCGTTCCAGTCGGTCGCTCACGCCTTGCCGTAATCGAAACGCCGCTCGTTCAGCGGCGAGTTGCAGGGCTTCAAACGGTGAGCCCTCGCGGTCCATGGTTTGACGAGAGGGTGCAGGCTCAAGAAGCATTCCGCTCTTGGGCTACGACGGGTAACATCAGCATGCATCGTATGCTTCGATGAGGTACTTCGTGAGCGGACTTGTCCATGCCAGTTCGGAAATGCCACCTTCGCCCTCAGCGGCGTACGTGCGGACAACGTCGCGGACGCGAACGTTGCCCTCGGATGAGCGGGCGAGAATCATGGCCCCTTTGATGGGTTTCCCTGTGCCGTGAGGGTCATACACCGTGTCAAGTGCTTCGGCGAGGAACCATTCTGCTTTGCCTCCAGGTTCTCCATCGTATGTCTTCTTCGGCTTCTTTGCCCCGAACAACCCTCCTGCTTTTGGTTTGGGTTTCGCCTTGGTTTCCTTCTTTTCTGCTGGCTTGGGATCGACCGAGGCTGGCGTCTTTTCCTTTTCAGGGATTTTCTTATTCTCTGCACTCTTTGCCCCGGCATTCGGGGTCGAGGATGCTGATTTGGAAGCGAGGGAAGGTGTGCTTTTTGCCCGTTCTTCAGCATCGCTGAGTTGGTCCTTCAACTCGCGAATGGTCGCTTGGTACGAGGCAGCGACGTGCATCATTGATGCTTGCATGGCTGCTTCAAGTTGAATGACGAGAGCGTCGGTTGACATGTCCGTCCATTTCTTCCACTGAAGCATGGCGTTGGCGTGGATGTCGGACCCGCACTTGGGACAGAAACTCTTGGTTGGAGGTTGAAGCACGGGAATGGATTGCAATGCATCGTTGGCTGGTAACACCGCCCCTTGGGCCACTTCGAGAAGGTGCAACGTTGCCGTCCTCCCAATGTCCATGGCCTCCTTGAAAAGGTCATCAACTTCATTGAATGCACCGCCTTTTTTCAGTTGACCAAGCGTGGTTCCAGTCGCAGCGAGTTCAACAGCAGCATCAGCAGCTTTGTGGTTCCACTGGGTGGTGCGAAGGCCAGGGGCGACCTCGGCGGTTGCAGAGAACGCTTCGTCTGTCCCTCCGTCATCGTGGTCGTCGCCGGCGGCTGCAATGCCGAGGGCAATCGGGTCTGCACCGGTCTCCACCTGTGCGATCATGTCAAATTTTTGAGCCATCGAGAGGTCGTCTCGAAGACGAATCACGTCTTTCAGTTGGTTCAAGTCGTGACCGGTGGCGGTGATGGGCCCTTGCAGGGTCAAGTCGTGGCCGCAGGAAAGACAGAATGTGGCGGTTACTTCCACGCCTGCTTCGCAGGTCGGGCAATAGACTCCTCCCATGTCCGCACAAGAGTGCTGACACCTTTTGAAGGGTGTGTTTCATTTTTATCCATCAGCCGAATTCTTTGGCTACGGGAGAAACGCATCAAACCATTTGGCTGCACGCCAACGTCAAATCGAGCATGGTTGTTCGGTCACAATTGGCAAGAATGGGGCCGAGACGAGGGCCACGTTCCTGACCCATGAACACGGCGTAACATGTCCGGTACAGTTGACGCATGCTGGTCTGGGAGGATTCAGCAGCAAATTTGAACGCTGCCGTGATGCCTTCATTTGTCCAAGGATGGTCGCTCAGCGCAACATGCAAGTGTTTAATCACTGGCCGTAATTCAGGGCTCAATGCCTCCAAGGCCTGCTTCGATGGCGTTGAGAGCACCGTGATGCGCATTTCCTCGGGGAAGTGGGTCGAGTCAATCCATGTTCGCATGCGACGCAGACGGTCCCGGAGCTCGTCGGTTGGGTCCTCAACATTGTGGGATGCGGCAAGGCTTGCCCACACCTCGGCATCGCTGGTTTTGATTTGGGCCAGCAAGGCCAAATGGCGGAAACTCACCGAGGTTGCAGAGACGGCCTTCTCAATGTCGGGAGAGGCCAAGGCCAAGGCTGCTGCACTGTCTTCGAGTTGGACCCGTTGCCGTCGGCTGAGGGATGCATCGCTGAGTTCAGCCTCCAAATCACGTGCGGACCACCGCTCAAATTCATCGGCTAGATTGACCAGGCCCATCCCCGTATCAAATTCAATGGCTTTGTTGGGTTTTGAATTCGCAATCAAGAAGCGCAAAATTTCGGGTGGTACCAAGGCCAACGCCTCAATGGGGCCAACGGTGTTGCCTGTTGAAGATGACATTGCACCTTGACCTCGAAGGCTGATCCACTCGTAGGTAAGCGGGAGGGGAGGTTCGTGGCCGAAAAACCGGGCGATTTCTTTCCCCGTATCGTACGACCCACCTGCTGCACCGTGGTCTTTGCCGAAGGGTTCGCAGGTGATGCCGTTAAAGCCCCATTTTGCAGGCCAATCAAGGCGCCACGGCAACTTTCCTTCCCCTTTCGTGATGTCAGAACTCCCCTCGACACCGTGGGCGTCGGTCCAATGCACGAGTGGGTACTCGTAACCGGTCACGGAAACGCCATCGAGCGATCCTTGGGAGTCAAGCGGTTGCCATGGGAACCAACTTTCGGGAAGTTCCCTTCCAGAGACCCGTTCTATAATTTCTCGAATCGCCGCCGGGTCGTCGCAAGCCCGTTTCGTTGATGCGGCAAATTTTCCCGATTGGTAGGCATCAAGGTTGGGCAACAACGTTGGGTGAACGCCGATTTGCGCCAAGGCCTCAAGAAAAGGCTCGAGGAAGTGGTCGGCGTAACTTCTGCCCTCGGTCTCGAAGCGCTTCCAATCCGGATGGCCGTCGTTGTCGGGGGCGGGTATTGAACCGAGTTGGTGGCCGATGAACGCTTGGTATGCATCGCTCAGAAAGGGGTAGACCTTCCGGAGAGGGTCCGCATTGTCCACAACGAAAACCAATTGCGCCTTGAGGCCGGCTTTTCGGGCCGCTCGGACAATCATGTCGCCCGTGAGAATTTCACGGAGGTGGCCGATGTGGAATTCACCGCTTGGCGTGATGCCGGTTGCCACGATGTGATCCTGTCCCCGCTCTGCGAGGCGTTGGGCCATCACATCGCTCCAATGCACTTGATTCACCTCAAACGGCGACGGCCCGAATCAATCCACGAAGCGGCACGTCATCGATTTCGTTCCTCGTGGTTTTGTTCACGAGAACGATGGCGAGAGCGACCTCGCCGCCCGCTCCCCGAATGGCTTCGATGGTTTTTGACATCGTCACACCAGAAGACAACACATCGTCGATGATGAGAACTCGCTTCCCTGCGACTTGCCCGTACTTGTTGGAAAGAGAACCGTTTCCTGTCCCTTCGTCGGTGGTCCTGAAGACGGTCACGTCGGACTCAAGCGTTCGAGCAACCTCATAGGCAAATGCAATGCCGTTGATTGAAATGCCCACAACCGTGTCAATATCGTCGTACCCGACCTCTTCGTCAGCCACATCGGCCATGATGCTGCCCACGGCGGCGATGCGTTGCGGGCGAACACCAAGCGTTCTCCACCCAATGCGAACATCGCTTGGGCGGTCGGTCCCTCCGGTTCCTGTGAGCAGCCAAGTGATGGTGTCCTGGGACAACGAGAGTTCGTCAGCAATTTGCTGGGTGTTCAAACCTTCCTTTCGGAGGTTCGAGGCCAGCACTTTCAGTTCTTCGATGCTCAAGACCATGGCTCTCGCCCATGCCTGCTGAAGCCTGCTCATCAATGCTTTCCTGCCCCGATGTGCTGGGCGAAAGTCTTGAAGGTGGGGAGCGTGGGCGGGAATCATGGGCGACTTTGACTACGAAGCACTGCTTGACCGTGCTCGGGAAAACATTCCCGAAGAAATCTCGTCAAAGTCTCGATGGCGGTTGCCTGCGCCTCAGATTATGATCGAGGGGTCCAACACGATCTTTCGAAACTTCAACGAGGTCGTTTCCATGATGGACCGTGATGAAAACCATGTTTACCAGTTTATTCTCAACGAATTGGGAACATCTGGGTCACGAGATGGGCCACGTGCCCGGTTCAAGGGTCGAATCCCACCAAAGCGCATCAAAGGAACCATCGCAAATTACGTGAACACTTACATCAAATGCAGCCAGTGTGCAGCCCCTGATACCCACTTCATCAAGGAAGACCGAACGACCCTCCTCAAGTGTCAGGCGTGCGGTGCAACCCGTCCAGTCAAACTTTGAAGCTTAGTCCATGACGAGGGTTTTGGTTGGGTCCACCGTTCCGGTTTTGAGGTGGTGAATCACCGCATCCATCGCTTGCGCATCTTTGAGAGAATACCAGGTTCCTTCAGGGTAAATCACGCACGTAGGTCCTTGTTCACAATGGTCGAGGCATCCCGATTTTTGGACGCGGACCTCGCGAAGGCCGGCTTCTTTTACCGCTTTCTTGAGTTCCCGCATGAGGTCAAGACTCCCTTTTGGAAGGCATGAGGGTCGTGTTGCACCTTCTTGGCGTTCGTGGCCGCAAACGAAGGCGTGGCGGACAAAACCAGGTTGAATACGACCTTTGGGGTCGCTGGTCATTCGCTTCCCTCCGCTTTGTTGATGGCGGAGGCCAAGTCCAGGTCGCGTTGCGTGATGCCCTGTGCATCATGGCTGAAGGTTTCTACCACGGCATACCCCCACCCGAAGTGCAATTCTGCATGGTGGTCCATGGCTTCGCAAAGGTCGCTGACAAGGTCGACAAAGGCTTTCGCTTCTTTGAAGTCAGGAAAGGCAAACTCTCTCATGAGCCGGTTTTCGACCACGGCCCAGCCTTGCGGGGCTTTCATCGTCTCACCCCCAGAGGTGGGAGTCGTCGTTGCCGGTGGTTTCCTTCTCGACCTTTTCGTGGAGTTTGGAACGCCGCTTCATGTCTTCCCGCTCAAACGCAAGCAACTCTTTGTCGTCGATGTATGCGGGCCGGGTGTGGGCCACAAGTTGAACGTGAACGATGATTTCTCGAGAAACGAAGTGGCTCCTTCCCTCCTCATCGAGGACCTCAAGACTGCTTTTTCCACTGGCAATGAGGCGTCCGCGAAGAAAAGCGTCTTCTGGATTTGCGAAGGCTTGGACATTCATCTGGACTTCAATGAAATCGTCGCGTCGCAGCCCTTGGCGACGTTCAAGCAAGTCCCCGTTGTGCACGGGGGCCAAGCCCTCAAGGTCGGGACTGCCCATGTCTTTCCACATTGGTTTTGCCCAGTCCGGCAAGGTGACCTTTCCTTTCTTCGCCATGTTCTTTGGAATCGGCGAGCGTACTTGAACCTCCCCTTTGCTTTGGCGAGGACCTGCTTGACGGATGGATTCTTTTAGGGGTGAGGTTGGGGTGGGGAATGAGGTCTTGACATGAATGTCTCGTGGCGAACGCTGACAACGGTTTTGTTGGAGGACGAGGTTCTCGACAAGGCGTTCTCCCGGGCAAAGAAGGCCGCTGACCGGGTTGATGACCCGGACCGCACCTTCCGCGTCCGCAAACAAATGACGCGAATGGTCCAAACCGCAGCAGACATCATCGCCACAGAATTTCAAGAATTGGTGGCTGCATGGCCTTCTTTGGACCGGTCGCCCCTCTTTGACGTGGCCATGATCGACGCCTGTGTCGGTTGCGATGAATACCGGAAAAACCTGGCAACCCTTCAATGGGCTGCCGGCCAAGTGCAACGGATTGCCTCACAAAACGCCAAGAAAATCATTCGAACGGGTCGAACGGATTTGATGCACGAGGCTCGAAGAGAAGCTTACGGGCGCATCTCCTCCATCATGCGTCAGGTTGGTCCAGCCTTGACGTGGTTAAGCGAGGCTCGTGAAACGCTGAAACGGCTACCGAAGATTGACCCGGTTTCCCCTTGCATTGTTGTTTGCGGTGCCCCAAACGTCGGGAAATCGGCTTTCATCTCTGCCCTCAGCACAGGCAAGATGGAGGTCAATCATTATCCGTTCACCACCAAACAAATCCACGTTGGGCACTTCACCCACAGGCGTCTCCAATACCAAATGGTGGACACCCCGGGTCTTCTTGACCGTCCGATGGAGGAGCGAAACCATATCGAAATGCAAGCCATCGCCGCCCTCGAACACATCGGTTCACTTGTGCTCTTTTTGGTGGATGAAAGTGAATCCTGCGGAACCCCCATCAGCGAACAAATGAACCTCCTCGAGGAAGTGCAAACCCTTCTTCCCGAAACCAACTTGATGATGGTCAGTTCAAAGGCCGACTTGCTCAATCCGCTTCCAACGATGTGGGAAGAAGTTGCCTCAGCAGAGGCAGAATGGCGGGACGCCGGCTCAATCGGCGAGCCTGAATTGCCGCTTCTTTTCGACCCGTCAGGCAGGGTGTGTTTGTCAGCAACGGAAAACGTTGGATTGGACGCTATGCGTTTGGAAATTGTTCGGCAAGTCAAAGCGGCTCGGCCAAACAACCCCATGGAATTGCCCGAAGGCTGGTACCGCCACGACCTGTGATCACATCGTCTCAAGCGGTTGAATCCCCAAGGCTTCCATGCCGCTCTTCAATGTTGAGCGGGCGAGTTCGGAAACGGCGAAATAAAACGCATTGACGCCGTCTTCTCCGAGGACATGACAGTCTCTATAGAATCCATTGTACGCATTGGAAAGGTGCAGAATGTATTCTGCGTAGAGGTGAGGCCGGTGTTCCCGAATCACCTTTTCGAGGCCATCATCGTGCAAAGCGAGCGTTCTGAGGAGTTGGACCAAACCTTCGGGCATGGACTCGGTGATTTCGTACGATGTTGGTGGTTTTGCTCCGTTCAGTTGCTGGAGGACCTTCGCTCGAATGGAGCAGGCGCGAGTGTGGCTGTACATGACAAAGGGGGCTGAACCGGCCTCAAAACTCAGGGCGTCTTCCCAGCGAAACGTAAATCCTTTTTCGGGACTCACGTTCACGATGTTGAAACGGACGGCCGAGGTACCCACCGCCTCAGCGATGGTCGCCACGGTCTCCATGTCGTACTCGGGGCGTCGTTCGGTCACCACCGCAGCGGCTTGGGCTTTTGCTTCTTCAAGCAGGTCGTCCATGAACACCACGTTGCCTTGCCGAGTTGACATTTTCCCCTCGGGCAACTTGATGAAGGAGTAAAACATCACTTCCGGGCGTCGTGCCCCCAATTCCTCAAGGGTCAACCCAACCTGCTGTGCTTGCAGTTTGTGGTCTTCTCCAAGAACGTTGATCAGTTCGTTGCATTGGGTCCACTTCCACCGGTGGTAGGCAATGTCTCGGGTTGCATAGAGCGAGGAACCGTCTCCACGCCTGTAGAAAAACTCGGTTTTCCCCTTGAGTCCTCGCTGACCCAAATCAAGGTACTGCGCTCCGTTCTCAGCATGGCCGTTGATTTCCAAAGCACCCAATTCTTCCATCAGCGCCGCTACGTCGCCGTTGGTCACGAAGACCGATTCCTTCGTGAATCGGTCGTAGGCAATACCGAGGCGGCCAAGGGTGGCCAGCATGCCGTCAAGAACCGGTTGGTAAGCCGCCTCGAATTGTTCGAGGACACCTTCGTCCCCGTTTTCGCTGGCGTGGACCAATTCGCCAATGGCCCGTTCAATTTCCGGTGCATCATCGCTTTCCTTTCTCAACCGTTGGGCGGCTTGATACCAACGGACGCGTTGGTGGTCAGGTTTTGAGGCCCACATGGGGTTGGGGACCTCCCTGTCTTCGAGCAAGGCCTCAACTTCGTCTCGATTGAGGGCCTCGAGGGCCCACGCAAGCACCGCCACCTGTTTTCCCATGTCATCAACGTAGTATTCGGCCGTGACATCGTTGCCCCAGAGTCTCTGGAGACGCACGAGCGTATCGCCGAGGATGGCGTTTCGTGCTCGTCCGACATGGAAAGGTCCGTTGGGATTGGCTGAAGTGTGCTCAATGAGCACGCGCCGTGCGTTCTTCTCGCACCCGTTGTCGATGCCTTGGGTGAGGAGGCGTTGAGCGAGCCAGACGGGGTTCACTCGGATGTTCAAATAACCGTTGACGGCGTGAATTTCTCCAATGCTTTCGTGCGATGCCATGGCTGAACAGAGGTCTTCTGCGATGGTTACGGGTGATTTCCCAAGAGATTTTGCGAACGGGAAACAAGGTAGGCTCAGGTCGCCTTGGTCCGCTTCCCGTGCGGGTTGAAGCACCCGTTCAACAAGGCTGGGGTCGCCGCCAATCGACCGCAAGGCTGCTTGAACCAAGGGGAGTGCATGGGTCTTGAGCAACTGCATCGGTTCACCTCACATCAGCGGATACCGGAGGATGGCGGCGAGCCCTCCAAAGCCTTGAATCAACTGGGAGCCTTCTTCGGTATCAATCGAAATATAGACGACTTCGGTGTTGCTTTCCTCCGCCATCATGGAAAGGGAGTCGATGAACGAAACACTTGACCGTTCTCGAACGGCGTCGTTGGATGCCTCACAGTTTGGGCATGCAGGCAACTCTTGTTGCCGAGTGAGTCGCTCTTCCCAAGACCCTTCGTCACCGTGACCACATTTTTTGCATTCCAACTCAACGATGTTTCCACGGAGGCCTTCTGAAATGAGCAGGGTATCAACGGCCCCCTTATTCAGGGCGTCTTTGATCATCATTTCGCCGTAGGTCGCCTTGGGGTGGGTGCGAATAAGTTCCGTGAGGAATCGGTTCATGATTTGACGCTCTGCGTCAAGCTCAATCTCTCCCATCAGTTGGCCAGCATTTTCAACCAGTTCCCGTACGCCCGATTCGTTGGAATACCCAACGTCAAACGTGGTTTTTGCAATTTTCTTGGCAATTTCATGGTGGAAGTATTCGTTCTTGACCACGAAATCCTTCGTCGCACCCGGTCCACCGATAATGACCGCCTGAATGTGCTCCAAATTGGGCAGCCAGTAGGAGGATGCGTGTTCGGTGGCTCGTTTGAAGAAGTTGTGGGCTGCCTCCTCGATTAACCGCTCAAAACGTTGAGCGGATTGACCGCCTTGTCGGTGTTTGCCCATGATGTTTGAGACCAGGTGCTCTTGGACATGAATGCGTTTTCCCGAAGCGATACCGTAGGCGGCTTCTGAGCGGTCGATGACGAACAAGGCGTAGGACTTTTTGTCGACCAGCATGTCCTCCAGTTGGGTTAACTCAAAGCGAGAATCGCATCGGTAACGGAACGAAATCAAGGGTTGAGGTGGGTCTTGGACCACGATGTTGACCATGCGAGATTTGTTGTTGCCGATGATGATTGAGCCCACAAAAATAGCCAGCCCGTGCTCTCCTGGGGTCTTGAAGCGTGAGAGCGTTGAGATGGCGGATTCAATGGCACCTTGGACATTTTTTCGCGTGCCTTTTGACTTGATGTTGGCCGCCTGACCGTGTTCGTTTTGGAGCATGGAGCGAGCGTCAGAAACTTGTCGGTCGGGTGGGATGATGAGGGTGACGAGTTCGGTTCCAAACCCCTTCATTTCCCGTAATTCTTCAAGGGCGAGTTTGAGCCGCATGCGGCGTGCAGACACTTTTGCGTCATCTGCCATGGACTTCCCTCATTGGTTGGGTCGGGGCGCGGCACTTCAAACCTCGCACACATCTACGAACTTCTTCTCGATGCCATGACCCGGGGATAGGATGAAAACTCGCCCGCGATGCAGGTGCTCCATGAGCATCGTTCACGTGGTCGCCCTTGGTGGAAGCCTGCTCCGGCCTGAGGAGGCTGCTGACCGCACGATGTGGATGGGTCAGTTCCGGCAGCTTGTGGTCCACCTCGAGGGCAACGGCAGAAAAATCGCCTTTGTGGTGGGCGGTGGCCTGCCCGCTCGTGAAGGAATCGAATTGGCGAGAGCATCCGTCAATGACCCTCGCCGGTTGGACGAAATTGGTATCGCGGGCACGCGGCTCAACGCTACTGTGCTGCAGCAAGTGCTGCTCGAGATTGGATGCGACGTTGCCCCAACCGTGCCCCACACCGTTGATGCGGCTCGGCAGGCACTGGAAGACCATCACGTGGTGGTGATGGGGGGTACCGTTCCAGGTCACACGACCGATACCGTCGCCGTTCGACTGGCTGCGGCCGTGCACGCACGGCACTGCATCATCGCAACGAACGTCTCGCATGTCTTTTCAAAAGACCCAAGGCAGCATGATGACGCTGAAGCCCTCACGGAGTTGACCTTGGAAGAATTGGCCGCCATCACCGGCATTGGTGAGCCGCTCGAACCGGGTGCTTCGGCTGTTGTCGACCCCGTGGCGGTTCAAGTAGCAACCGATTCGAAAATGGATTTGGCGGTCTTGGACGGGCGAGATCTGTCCCGGCTGGACAGTGCTTTGGACGGAGCGTTGTTTGAAGGCACGGTCATCAAGGCATGAGGTGGAAACGTGGTCGATGCGAGGAAAGTGAAGGAAATGGCGGCAAAAAAGGCAAACCAGTTCATCGGGAACGTTGCAGGAAAAGTACCGCCGCACAAGCATTGCCGTATCTGCCAAGAGCCGATTCCGGTCGCTGCCGACCCCCGAATCTGCAAACAACAAGCCTGCATTGAGCAGAACGAAAAAGACGAAAAAAATCAGAAAACGGTCCGAATCGCCATGTTTGTCTTTTTTGGTTTGTTCGCCATCCCGTACATCCTCGCTCTCGCTGCGAGGGTGATGGGCTGATTCAGTCCAATCCGAACTCTCGGACCAACAGCAGGCGCAAAAATCGCTGTGCGCTTTGCAAAACCAAGCCTGTCGCCATCAGGGAAAGACCAAGCAATCCAATCCATACAGCAGAAATGCCGTGGCCGATGATGCTGTCGATTTGAAGGGTGAACTCTTGAGCAGTCCGCATGCCCATGGCGGCGCTGGTGGCGAGGAGTCCGAAACCGGGAATCCCAAGGACCAGGAGCGGCTTCTTCTGGGAAAGAGAAAGCATGGCCCAGGTCATCACCGTGAACCCATGGGATACGGCGGTAAAATTGGAGCCCTTGGGAACGTCGTAACGAATGATGGTCGGCACCTCTCTGACCCGGAGTTGTTTTTCATGAGCATCCTCGAGCATCTCAAGCGACAACTCCATGCCTTCAGAATCGAAGCGAAGGCGTTGAAGGGCGGTTCTCGAGAAGGCGCGGAAGCCAGATTGCGTGTCCTTGATGCCGAGGTCACTTGAGAGGTTGGAGGCTGCGGTGATGACTTTGATTCCCAGCCTTCGGTAGGCGGGCATGTCGGTGCCTCCCCCGCCGTCAACAAAGCGCGAACCAATGGTGAAATCGGCTTCTCCTGAAAGAATAGGTTCCAGCATGGAGGGTATGTCTTCCGTGTCGTGTTGACCGTCCGAATCGAGGAGGACCAAGGCGTCAGCGTCCATTTCGGAAGCTTTCAGGAAGAGCGTTTTGAGGGCGCCACCATAGCCTCTGTTCACGCGATGGCGGATAACGGTCGCACCGCAGGCTTCAGCGATGCGGGCACTGGAATCGGAGGAACCGTCATCGATGCAGAGAACTGCATCAACGTGGCGGAGGGTGCGAAGAACCACCGAGCCAATGGTCTCCTCTTCGTTGTACATCGGCATACCTGCGACGATGTACGGTTTTGAAGGCTCGGTGCCTTGTGACACAAATTGCCGTTCGCTATGTTCTATATATGGGCTTTTGAAAAAGGGAGGGCCAAACAAGGAATGGCCTTCGTGTTGGCCGTGGCCACCACGAGGGCGTTGTACTTCTCGGTGAGAAGGATGGGCCGTCTGCCTGACAAAGGCTTCAGTCGTGCAACTGCGTCACGGTGGTCACGGCTCGCTCTCCGGAAAGCACTTTTTCAAGCGCCCCCATCGAGATCACCAACGGCACGTAGGCTTGGCCGTCGCTGGTCATGTACGTGCTGCAGTCAGCAAAGGCTGCTGTGTTGATGGAGAGCTTGAGCGCTCCACCGGCATTGCTGCGGCGAACATAACCCACCAGGATGTTGTTGTCTTGCACTTCGGTTTGTGTTTCGGTCTTCGATTTCTTCATTCATTCACCTCCCCCAAGGTTTGTTCCTCAGGACCCGGAAGGAGAGCGCTAACGGTTATCAAGCCCTCCCCAGTACGAGTTCGTGAACCATTTACCTTATACGAATGCGGCCGTTGGTCATTTCAATGCGAGCCTTGGTTACGGGTGGTGCGGGTTTCATAGGCTCCCACTTGATTGACCGGTTGGTTGCCCGTGGCGACAACGTCGTTGTTTTGGACAACCTCTCCAGCGGCGACCTTTCCTTCATCCAGGGTCACTTGGAGCGGGGCGATGCTCACCTTGTCAACGGCGACATCTGTTCCATGGACGATGTCAAAAAAGCCATGGCTATGGACATTGACTGTGTGTTTCACCTCGCTGCCAACCCAGATATCCGTTTGGGAACCCGTATCACGGACACTGACCTCAAGCAAGGGACCGTTGCCACCTATAACGTGGTGGAAGCCATGCGTCTTGCGGGCGTCAAAAAAATTGCGTTCGCGTCAAGTTCTGTGGTGTACGGAGAAAACGCACCCATGCCAACGCCTGAAGATCACGGCCCCTGCCTTCCCATCTCCCTTTACGGTGCCTCAAAACAAGCCGGCGAGGGCCTCATCAGCAGTTGGGTGGGGACCTTCGGCCTTCAGGCGTGGATTTTCCGTTTTGCCAACGTTGTCGGTGCTCGGGGGACCCATGGTGTCATCTTTGACTTCATTCACAAACTCAGGAAGGACCCAACCCGCCTCGAGGTGCTCGGCAACGGCATGCAAGAAAAATCCTACATGGAGGTTGGCGATTGCGTCGACGGCATCCTCCACGTGATGGCCAACACCGACGAACCGCTGAACCTTTTCAATCTCGGGAGCCACGACACCGCTTCCGTTCGTCGAATCGCCGAAATCGTGGTCGAGGTCACCGGTTGCTCCGATGCCCGCATCGAGTACACCGGCGGTGACCGAGGCTGGGCTGGCGACATTCCACGAGCTCGCCTGGCGATTGACAACATGGTCCGCAGTGGCTTTGATGTTCGCATGAACAGCGAGGATGCCATACGTCATACAGCAACCTGCCTGCTCGAAGAAATTGGACTGGAGGATGAACCATGAAACACGACCTTGAAGCGGATGTACGAACCGACACTGGAATCAAAATTTTGGCGCTCTTCTTCGCTGCCATCATGTTCCTCGCCTTTACCACCGACCCCATCGCCACCGGAACGAAGGCCGGCGAGCGTGCTCCAAATCTGGAGGGAATGGCCTACAACGGAAGCGGGTGGACGTCATTTGAAATGTCGGATTATTTCATCACGAATTGGACCAAGGGCGACCCCTCTGGAGAATGGATGCTCGTTGAGTTCATGGACACGGACTGTACGTTTTGTCTTCGTGCAGCAGGTGAGGTGGCTCAAAACTCGAACTATTTTATGAAAATCGATAAAGACAACGATGGCACGCCTGCTTGGAAAGGACCCACGGTGAATTTCATCGCCAGTGCAACACAACTCGATATTCCGAACCACGAGACGAGCCGCGAGGAGATTGTTGGCTTTCGGGACAAAACCGGCGACCAAGAATGCGGTGGCTCAGCCTGTGCCACCAGGCAAGGAGGGGCTCACGCCTTTGTTTACATCGACGACATCGACCAAGACAACATGAAGGCATGGAAAGTTCCCGGAACCCCAGCCTACTACTTGGTTCAGCCGGACGGTATTGTCGCTTGGAGTTCCTCTGAAAACTCGAACGAAGAGGTCCGGGATGCCATCTTCAGGCTGACCTTGGAGGAGGAGTGAAGATGGAACAAAACTTCATCCTCATCGCTTACATTGTTCCCGTCGTCGTTGGCCTCTTGCTCATGACACCGACGGGGGCCTCCCTGTTCGGCAACCTGCTCGTTTCGCGCAACCCACTCATGGTCCATGCTCGACGACGACACATGCTCGGGATGAACCTCGTTGCTATCACGGGCTTTATCGTCTCGGTGCACACGCTCTGGATCACCAATAAAATCAGCGAAGGCGGCAATGTGTGTTCCTCAGCGACGGTGTTTTCTTGCGATGACGTTTTGGGCAACGCTGCCTACAACACCGACCCAGTCTTTGGCCTCTCTTGGGGTCTGATTGGGATGGTTGCCTTTGGTGCGATTTTATTCATCACAAACTCGGTCAACAAGGAACCGGATGCGCTCTGGGCAGAACGTTATCTCAAATACGGCATGTACATGACCGGGGCGGGTCTCGCCGTTATCGCCTTGTTGGTTTCGTACGAGATTCAAATGGGAAAAATCTGTCAGTTCTGCACGATGGCCCACATCTCGAACGTCGTGGCTCTCTTTGGTTTCTGGAAGGCCGGGCAGATGCACGACCGTGGTCAGTGGAACGATGAGGCCGTCGTTGAATCAGAAAGCAAGGAGTGATTCAGGATGAATAAGGAGACGCTTTTCTGGCTCATCGTGACGCTCGCAGCCCTGTCAACCCTCGGCATCTTGTTGGGGCAAAGCGACGGGGGGCCGCTCTTTTCAACCGCTGATGAGCGACATGCGCTGGCTGACGAGTGCATCGGCGGCCACAGCAGTGCCATCGTTGAGCACTTTCATCCCATCCTGACCATTTCGGTGCTCGGGGAAGATGTTGAGATTCCTGGAAACGTGGGTTTGAATGACCCGGGGTGCAGCATGCGACCGGTCCACACACACGATCCCTCTGGTAAAATTCACGTTGAACTCCAAGAGAAGGGAATTGAAGCCCCGCTTGAAGCCTTCTTTGACACCTGGGGCAAACACATGGACGCCACGGGCTTTGACGAACACCGCGTGGACGACAACCACGAGTTTCTGATGTTCCTCAACACCTACGACTACGACGATCAAGGAAACGTCGTGGTTGACCCAAACACTCGGGAGCAAGTTGACGATTTCGAGAACCTTGTCCTTGAAGACAAGCAGTACATTGAACTGGTGTTCCGAGAAATCGCTTGATCAAGGCGTAAAGGCTCCTGCGAACAAAGCGGCATTGGGCTCTTTTTCAATCTCTTCCATTCGCAGCACGGTCACCTCAATTTCAGCGGCCGTGTGGTACGTTGCTCTCAGTTCTCTCATCAGGCTGCGTTGAACGTCCTCCATGTCCGTTCCCAGCAACACCGAAAGGTGATGGGTGGCGTCGGATTCAACTTTGGCGATGTATTCAACCACCCATTCTTTTGCGGGTGCAGAATCTTCCCATGCCACGTCTTCCCATGTGTTTGTCATGGTGTTACATTGGCTTGGCCATTTATCAAACCTTGGTCTTCCCGTGAGGCTCTTTACCGGATAACGGGGAAAAATACTGGTTTCTTACGCTCATGTGAAAAGATTTCAAAGAAAAGTTACTTTTTCGGAACGATTGCAGCCAAGGCGAGCATGGCGACGCCACCAATCAAGACCAAAGAAAGCCCTCCCTCGCTGCTTGCCTCCGCACGGTCCCTGTAGGCGAGTTCCACCACCCCGAGAGATTCGGCACCTGAACCGTTTTCCAAGGCCGCTTCGGTGTGTTCGTGAATCAACAGGATGCTCCAAGCCTTGGTCGTTGGAAAAACTGCAGCGAAATCTTCGGTGCACCCCGAATCCACGCTTGCGGTGAGGGTGCCGTGTTGTTCACTCACGGTGTTGGATGCGAGGTCACACGAGGCGACGCCCACAACAACACGATCCCGGGTTGTTTCCCCGGGGTTTATGCTTCCTTCCGGCATGGGTTTTTGATGCTCGAGAAACAAAAATGTAAGTTGGGTGTCTGCCCGAGAAACGGGAAGAGCGTGAACCACCTTTGCTTCAAGCCCTTCTTTTGTTTCAACCACCTCAAAACCAAGTTCCGAGACCGCTTGACGTTGGACTTCGGCGTCGAGGATGTCCCGTTGGACCTCACCCCAAGCTTCGTAGCCCACGCGCGGAGGTCTGTCCTCCACCACAAACGTGGGTGTAGAGCCAATCGCACTGGCGTGCGTGATGTTCAACCGTTCCATGCGATGAAGGGCGGCAGGTGGCTCAAAGGCATCGACCCCGTCGGTTGGATGAAGGGCGATGAGGGCAATTCTTGACCCGTGGCTGTCGGCGACCTGGACGAGTTCAGGGTCGATTTCAGCGCACGATGGGCACCACGTGGCGGTTAACTCCTGGACGAGGACGGTTCGGCCCCCAACTTCACTTGCAACCGGGCTGTCAAGCGGGGTGTCCGTGCTCACCACGATGCCTTGGCTGGGCATGCATGTGACGAGGATCACGAGCAAGGCCATGGCCATGGCGTTTCTACTGCGATGAACATACACCATGTTCTTGCTCACACACCGGCCAAGCCATCGGAGTCCTTGATTGCTTGCTTTTCCTTTCATGCGGGAAAAGGATTCATGAGGGCGAGGTCAGCAGGGGTCAACGGAGACCTCGCCGTGGCTGACCATTGGGTAGAGAATCACAAACGCGATTCTTGGCGACGGCAAGCAAAAGCGAGCGGGTACCGTGCCCGCTCGGCTTTCAAATTAAAACAAATTCAGGAGCGGTTCCAACTTGTTCGAGAGGGTGACTTTGTTCTGGACGTGGGGTGTCACCCGGGTGGATGGGCACAGGTCGCCGTTGAACTGGTCGGTGAGAAGGGGAAAGTCGTTGGCGTTGACTTGGAGCCTTGTGCGCCGGTGGAAGGAGCGGTCTTGTTGACCGGCGACATCACGGACCCCATGACCCAAGAGCGCATTCTTGGCGAACTCGAAGGTGAATTGTTGAACGTCATCGTATCCGATATTTCGCCTCATATCACTGGGAAATGGGACATGGACCAATCCGTGGCATTGACTTTGGTGGCCGATGTGATGGATTTTTCGCTCCCCTTGCTGAAGAAAGGGGGCGGTTTTACGACAAAATTGTTTCAGGGTGTCGGTGTTGAAGAACTGATACGAGCGGTGCGACCGCACTTTTCAAGCGTGCGCCGCTTTTCTCCCGATGCATCGCGAAACTCATCATCAGAGGTCTATTTGGTTTGCAAACATCACACACCATGGAAAGCCCCGAAGACCAGTTTGCGGCAGCGGTTTGAAGCCGAACTTGATGTCGTGTTGGGGGGGAGTGAAATCGCCGATGAACCCGAACCCGTTGCGTCCTCGTTCAAGGTGTTGAAGAAGAAAACCAAGGAAGACATTGAAGAGCGTTGATGGCGAAGTTATCGGTCATGCAGCCCAACCACGGACTCTCATGGCCCACACCCGCCAACCGCATCGCGAACCTTCAACCAAACTCTCCCGTGAAGGACCTCGAGTTGGTGGTGCTTCGAATTTATCCAAAGCGCCTCATCGTTTCGCCGAGGTACACCGGATATGTTGCTGCCGCCTGCGGTCGAGACGAAACGGGCTTGGTTGGGATTGTCCTTTGGGGCGACCAAATTGAATCGGTGGTGATCGGCGATGTCGTTCGTCTTCACGCTGGTTGGTGCCGTTCACGGGACGGTGCCCTGGTCGTGAGCACTGGGAAGCACGGACGATTGACCGTCGTGAGCCGATTTGACACAAAAGGAAGGGATGAGCCCTCACGCAACCATAAAGAAGGGGAGGTCATGGGCAGATTCGTTACGAGGCATCCCCATGAGTGAACGAGCAGACCATTGCACATCGTCCGGCGTCCCCCTTGCTCAAGAGGGCTCAACCACGTTCCCCTGTCCGGGTTGCTTCAAACCAATCGGTCGAAGTCCACGAGTACGCAATCAAGGCGTCCTCTACAAGTGCAGCGAATGCGGCTTTGTTGGTCCCTGAGGTGATTTGAATGGGTATGGTTGTCATGACGTACAAGGTGAATCCGAACTCCGAACTTGAGGATGTCGATACCGACGCCATTGCCGAGCAAATTGCTGCTTTGCGCAACGACGACTACGACATTCAGGCGGTGGAAACAAAACCGTTGGCTTTCGGCCTAAAATTCGTCCAAGTCCATGTTAAAATGAACGATGGCGAGGGCCTCGCTGACGCTTTTGAAGCCATGATGAGCGCCATTCACGGCGTTGGTGAAATCGAAGTCCTCTCCATGGGCCTTCTGTGAGATTCACCTTCGGTCTTGCGGGCGGACGCACCTGCGCAGACTCTTCTGCTTGAGTGCAAACTCGAACCGAGTTTGGTTTTCAAACGACCGGGCGTTGGCTCACATTTTGGCAAGTGGACCCTGCATGAACTCTCGCAACAGAACGGTGGCGTAACTGCCCGATCCAAGAGTAAACCGGAACCGGAGACACGCCCCCTCGGGATGCCAGCGATCACCATCCTGCGGACCTTCTTCCCAGCGTTTGCCCACGGTTCGAGCATCAGCGATGGGTACCGTGTCCACCGAGAATTCATCAAAGTGAGCAACCAAACCACGTCGTGTCCCTTTGGTGGAGAGGCGAGGGATGGCTTCCACTTCCCACGTGGTGTCCGACAACCCCTCGGCGTCAATCGTGGCTTGTTCGATTTCGCCGGGCTCGCCCTGTGAGGTGCTGATCTCGCTTCCAGGAAGGGGCCCCGTTGTCATCAAGCGACCGAGTTCACAATTTCTCGAGATGCGGGGGAGGGTTCGGGTTTCAGCGACGATGCAAGAGTTCACGTCCAACTGTCCTTTTTCATCAATCCGACCCACAACATCGCCTTTTACGGGCGTCGCCAGAGGCAAACCTGCCTCAATTCTGCGTTGAAGAGATTTGTTGAAGACGACGGACTGCAGGGCGTGGACCGTCATCAACTGAAGGTTGTTGGGCAGCTGGCGAAAAGCACCGACATGGTCCTCTGGATGGGCGAGCAAATGTTCAACCATCTTTCGTTCAAACCCCATCCATCGCGGCATCGTTTCAACGATGCCTTCCGTGATGCCGTTTTCTCGAATGGTTCTGCGAACGGTCGCCGCCTCCTCTTCTTCGTTCTCGCCCTCCAAACTCAGGTAGGTCATCACGGCCGCTTCGAAATCTCCTCGGACCACTTCACGGCCAACATACGGTGTAACAGGGCGACCTGAGCCGAAGCGTTGAGGGCCAATCCAATTTGGGAATCGGTTGGCGCCGAGCGAGGTTTCCATAGCGGCTTTGATGCGTTCAACCTCTTCGAGGGCTTCGGCGTCGGAAAGTGGCTGACCATTCGCGTCGCAGCAACCTCTGACGACGATGGTGAATCGGTTTCCGCGGTGGTTTCCAAATCCGATTTTTTGGTGCGTACGTCCAAGGACCTCAATTTCTACATCGGGGAGCTCAACGTCTGCGACTTTGTTCATCGGGGCATCGATGACGAAGAGTTGGGAGGTAACGGCACGCTTGTCCTTGGTTCCTGCGAAGAAGATGCGGTTTCGTGGGATACGAAGTTTGGCGGCGAGTTGATTGCAAAAGCGATTGGTTTCCCAGTTCGTCAAGGTTACCTTGGCGACGGTGAATCGTCCACGGTTGTCAAGGTGAACCGGTGTTGCGATTTCTTCAACTCGAAAATCGGTGACTCGTGCTTTGATGATGCCACCCACGCCGAGAGTTTGTGTTGCATAGCCGACCAGGCCGATGGCTTCGGCCAAAGGGTCGGACATGGCATCGACCCGCTCAGAGACTTGCGTTGTCGAACTCAGAGGCGACGCCGCTGATGATGGCGTTCAACACTTTGTCCACACCGGCTTTTGAGGTGGTGCGAATGTAGAACTCTGGGTCGTCAAGTTCGGGATGGCCAGGGAAGTAGTTGGCGTAATCAACGTCCTTGTGGCCGTTGAGACGCTCTCGCAACACTTGGAGGGCGGTGTGGCTCTCGCCGATAATGCGAAGTCGGAGTTCGTTTTTCTCTTTCTTAAGCACCGTGACAGACATGATGACCAATCCGCCGACCGGCCCTCTTGTCTTGAACCTTCGCCTCCTTCAAGACCCCCGGTTGGCTGACGATGACGAGAAGAGGGCCACAAAGTGACCTGTTTCTTTTTAATCTCCGTGCTTAGGGCAAATCATGGATACGGCGGGCCTTGAGGAACGTCTCGCCGAATTTGCTCCTCAGTTTGAACGGTCAGCCCCCCTCATCGTTGCGATGTTTTCTCTCGTTACGCTTCTTCTTGCTGGAAATCTCTACCTTTCTCCGCCGACCTTTCAGACCGACCTCAACGATTTCTCCCCCGAAACAGAGTCTTCGGCGGCACACGACCGTATTCACGACCACTTCCCGAAGGAGATGCGCCCCCTCTTCGTCCACGTGACCGTGGACGACGAAAGCAACGTGCTTGCCTTGGATACACTTCAGGCCATGAGCGATGATTTATCTTTTTTCAAGGCTGAATCTGAAAAGCGACAAAACGTCGTCGATGTGTGGACCACGGCACCCGGCATCGTTCAACTGGCGCTGGATGAAGAGGCCAATGGAACCCTCCTCAGCGATGTTGGCGACTGGCCAGCCTATCTCGACTTGGTGTTCAACGAAAACGAAACTTGCGGTCTTGGCGTCGACGATCAATTGCTTTCAGCAGCCACCTACGCGTCAGCGGCCCTCCTGCACAAAGATTTGGATTATGACCCGGTGTGCGATTACCTGAACAGCGGCGAAGGAAGTGGAACGCCCTACGCCTCCTCAACGATGTGGGTCTTGGAGGTGGACCCCGAGCTTGAGGAAAACCCCCGGCGGGAGTTGCAAGACCAACTTCGAACGGTGTTTGATGAACGCTCGTCATCCTCTCCGCTCACCTACGAGGTCATCTCAAACGATTTGCTGGTTCATGACATTGACGAAGGCACCTTTGACAACCTTCTGTTGCTGGTTCTCCTTGCCTCGCTCGTGGTCGTCCTCATGCTGGGGATTGCCTTCCGCTCGGTCAAACCGGTGGTTTTTCCACTGGTTGGTTTGACAAGCGCCTTGATTTGGACCTACGGCATCCTCAACCTTTCAGGAGCCGTGTTCACCGCTCTGGAAGCGACCGTTGCCCCCTTGGTCTTGGGGCTGGGCATCGACTACGCCATCCACCTGCAACGCTCCCAACGGCAAATTTCGGAGAGCCACCCGAACCCCGCCGAATCTTGGCTTCGCTCGGTCGGCCACCTTTCGGTGCCGTTGTCTTTGGCCGTCGTCACCACGGTGGCGGCGTTTTTGGCCAACATCATCTCGCCCCTCCCGCCTCTTGCAACGTTGGGCTACGCTCTGTCGCTGGGCGTGGTTTCTGCCTTTGTCTCCTCAACAGTGTTCGTTGGCGCCCTCCATGTCATGTTTGCAGGCAAAGAATTGGAAGGTCCAGGGCCTGCCGTGCTCACGCTCCCGCAGTTGTCTGAAAACATCCTCAAGGTGCAACAAAAACAGCAAGTGGGCGTCTTCCTTGTCACCGTTCTCATTTCGGGTCTTGCAGTTTACGGCGCCGCATCATTGGAAACAGACTTTGACCTCGCCGACTTCGTCAATCAAGACATGCCCATCATGCAAATCAGGGGCGATATCGACAGCAGTTACGAAAGTGCAGGATGGAAAGTCATCTATGTCCTCTTGGAACCCGTTGACGGAGAGGATTACATTCCTGGCGATCACACCCTTCTTTCGGAATTGAATTATTTCCATTCGGACCTTGAGTCGAACAACGATGTGGTCGGCGTTCCCACCCCTTCGTACGAAGGTCCACTGCCCGTCGTTCGGGATGCGATTCTTCGCGACACGGGGCTTGGCGAGGCCCACAACATGGAAGTGGACGGGGGGGAGGTCCTTCGTGTGGACCGGGACGAGGGCATCGACCTTGGGATGTTCTTTGCTGCTCTCTCGCAAAACACCACGGTGGCCGACCCGCTGACAGGAGAAACATGGCAGGACCGGGTGGCTCAAGTCGTCCATCTCAACGGGGACAACATCGTCCACCTTCGCCATGAAATTCGCGTTGAGGCCTCCACTTCTGTTGAATCCAGCCGAGTGATTGAGAATTTTGTCGAAATTCTTGGCTCTCCGGATGAATCAGGGACATTGAAAGCCCAACTCGACGGTCATGCCCAACTTTACGTGACGGGGGATTTGGTGATGCTTGAAACCGTTCTTGACGGACTCAGCCTGACGCAAATCGAAAGCACCGTTATCTCTCTCATCGTCTCCTTCCTCGTGCTCTTTGCGCTGACACGCCGCCTCATGCCGGCCATCATCGTCCTCTTCCCTGTTGGGGTCGCCTCCCTCTGGGTGGTGGGTTCCATGGCTCTCCTCGGGTTGAAGTGGAACGTGCTGACGGTGATGGTCACGGCGCTCACGCTTGGAATTGGCATTGACTACTCCATTCACATGTGGCGGCGTTTTGAGGTTGAGATGGCGAAGCGAGGCGACCATTGGGAAGCGCTTCGAGCGGCTCTCGATACAACCGGCGTTGCTTTGATGCTCAGTGCTGTGACGACCATGGCCGGCTTTGCCGTCTTGCTCTTCTCGCCCATGCCCATCATCCAGGACTTCGGTCTCATCACGGCGGTGACCGTCTTGTTTTCGTTGCTGTTGGCCTTGATGTTGCTTCCCGTCTTGGTCGAACTGGCGGCTCGAGGCCAAGAAACAACACAGATTGAGTGATTTCACACCACTGCCAGCGCATCCACGATGCCGTTCATCTCAAGACCCTGTTCCCGAGCCACAAGCGCATAGGCAAGCCACGGCGTGATCAAATCAAACGCTGCTTGTTTTCGCTCTGCTCGGCGTTGAAGTTCTTCGCGTTCCAAACCGCTCTGCCGAGCTACGTAGCCAATGACCCGCTGGAGCAGGCGTGCCCTTGGGTCGCCCGTGTCCCGTGTCGGAACGGGCGCAGGCGTCGTTTTACGGCGCTCTTTGTCGTCACCGGGATTCGATGCAGATTTTGCGTCGGCTGAGGCTGGCTTTGGGGGAAGGGTTGCCTGTGAGGCTGGAACCGGTTGGAGAAGTCGACTCGGCCTCGGGAACCAGCCAAAGGGAACGGCGACATCCCGAACGGAAACAGCGGGCACCAGCAATCCTTCCACTTCCTTGAGCCATCCTGCACGGTGCAGGGCCTTCACGGCGGCTTCTGCTTCGTGGGGGGCAACCCACTCCATGTCAAAAGAGAGGGTCCGCTCGAAGTCTTGGGGTGAAAGGCCGTCCGTGCCACGAAAGGCAATGGTGAGGACACGCCGAATGTCCTCCACCTCTTCACCCATGAAAGCATGGAGACTGCGGGACTTCATGAAGGTGAGCGTCCGTTCTACTCCGTGACCCTCGTGAAGGATTTGTCTTCGTTCAACACCCAACGTCCGCAGGATTCGCCGACATAGAACGTCCCCTCCGCCGTGTATTCGTATTCACCACCGCCCGGAAGTTGACTGTAATCCTCAACGCGTGTTTCAAGCGGTTCAATGCTTGCCGCTGGAGCGGGCGCTCCCAAGGCATCCATGTATTTGGCTGCCATCGCCTGGGGGGATTCATCTTCCGAAACAGCCTCTTTTGGAGGGTTCTTTGGTGGTTCCTTCGGTGGTCCCTTGGAAGGACGGTTGGCGGGTGTTGTAGCGATTTTTCCACCGGGCGGTCCTCGCTGGGGGGGTGTTGAGGGGGTGGGTTCTGGCGTGCTTGCAGGTACCGTGCCTTCTTTGCCCATGGCTGCGGCGAGGGCCTCTTCATCCAACGTGCCTTCCTTCCGTCGCCGGAGGAAGACGGTGAGGCCAAGCATGCCCAAAACACCGGCTCCACTCAACAAGACGAGCGAACTTATGCCACCGGTGTCGCTGGTGAACGAAGCAGCGTACACGTTGTTGGTTTCATCAATTTCCCAAATGAGTTGTTCGAGGTCAACGGTAATTTCCAACGACCATTCACCTGCGGGGGCAGTGAAGGAACGACGAACGGATTTTGCCGTGTTCTCGTCCATGGTGGTGAAGATGGAGCGACCAACGAGGGTCCGCTGATCGCCTTGAACCAGCTCGATGCTTGCGTTGAAGGGCGATGTCAAGCCCTCACCCTCGTTGACAACATAGAACGAAAGGGAGACTTTCTCCCCTGCTTTTGCTCCACCCGTGACCTCAACGTTTTCCAACGCCAAGTCCGGGCCGATGTTGTTGAGGGAGGCTTCCAGCCACGGGTCAAGTTCAGAATTCCCTGACGACGAGGTCAACGACCAGCCCGCATCGTCTTGCCCCTCTGCCCAACAGGCCAAGGTGGCTTGCGGAGAAAGGGTTGATGGGTCGCCAAGTTGACTGAAATCGTAGGTGAAACTGAACATGGTGTTTCCGTTGAAGACGGTGGTTGCATTCCGTTGCTGGGTGATGGGTTCCCATTGAACGGCCAGTGAACGGACCTGACACGTGACGGTTAACGGCGAGGTCCACCCTTCGGGCTCATCGATGTTCACGCCCACCTGCACGGCATCCAGGTGGTACCTTGAGATGGTGTTGGAGAGGCTTGAGGGCAGAAGGGCAGGTGGTTGAGCGTCGATTTGGAAACTGGCAACGTTCAGCGTGGCCAGCACCTCGGTTTGCAGCGGGTCCCACAAAGAGACGGTGAGGTCTTGCACCAAGCCAGATTCTTCGGGCGTGGGGATGGATGCGACCAATTCACCGGCGACGATGGTGACGGGGAAACCGCCTCGCCAATCCTCGCCTTGGACGGTTCCGTCCCATCGCAAGCGAAGGTCGCCGGCGTAGGGCGTTCCGCTGGTCAGGTGACGGACTTCGGCAGAGAGGTTCAACCGGTCACCGGCCATGACCACGGAACCCTCTTCGATGGTTTGTGTCACGACGCCATCGTCGTCCACCAAACTGTTGAGGTCAATGCTCATTGAACGTTCAAGCACCCAAGCCTCGCTGAACGCATACCGTTGCGAACCATCAAGGTCCCGAACCGTAAGGTCAACCTCACCAGCGATGAGGCCCGCATCGGTCAACGCCCATTCAACCTTGGCCGTGACATCGAGGGTTAGTTCTCCGTTGTCAACGGAAACGACACACCCCGTCGCAAGAAGTTGCAGCCGCTCGTCCAGCGCCGAGCAGGTGTTGTCAAGCACGGTGTAGGTGAAGCCCAAACGCTCGTCGTTGCCCAACTCAAGTTTGAGGTCGATCAGGTCTTGCAGGCCGTTGGCGTCGGTGACCACGATCGACCAACCCACCTCTTGGGAAGGCTCAAACCGCATCAGCGTGTCGGAAAGCAGGTTCTTTGTTGGTGAAAAGTCGACAAGTTCGCTCTTGGACGGTGTGCGAGATATCCAGCGTGCGTGGCCGTCTTCAGCGGTTGCGAGGGGGACTGCGTAACCCGCCACGTCGGTTCCTTCCAGCAGAATTCGCACGTCGTGGTGGTCTTCGTTGGCGGTATCGTTTACGGTGAGGTTGACATGCCAGAGGTTTCCGTCTTGTTCCAGCGTGTAGGCGGCGGCCGTGTATTCTGTGCGCTGCGCCACGCCGTCTTTGGCTTGTCCACTGCTTCCGTCGTGCACGTTTTCAACCCACGCATAAGCAAAAAGCGTCTCGTTGGTAAATCCACCAAGGTCGTAAACCGTGAAAGAGACGTGTTGGGAGGCATCTTCGTTGATGTAGGCATCAAGCACAGGGGTCACGGACTGAAGCACAGGAGCATGAGCATTCACGATGAATTCATGGGGCACGTTGCTGAAAGTTAGCGACCAATCCTCGTTGGTCCGAGCCTCCATCCACAACGCCACGTCGCCCGACAGGGTTTCGGGAACGTTGAGGTGAGCATGATGGAGTTGGCCGGGATTCAAACGGAACCAAGACGAGGTTTCGTTGGCCCAAATCCGTTGCCCAAAGGCGTCCTCCTCATAGGTCTCCATGTCGAGGTGAAGCCGAGCCTCGATGTTGCCACCCAAGAGCCGAAGGCCGCTGTTGGTGAAGCGGTGGTCAAGCGTTATGTTCAGTTTGGTGTTTCCTGGGACGACTTCGCCGGATTCCAAGGTGGCATCGCCTTCGCTGGAGGCATCGGCGGTGATCCCGGTCATTTCAACGGTCACGCTTCGGTCAATTCCAATCACGTCGGGGTGGAGATAGGTGGCGTTTCGCTCAGCATGGGTCGTGGTCTTGATGCGAAGATGACTTGAGGGCATGGTGCCGCCAAGGGAGAAACTCCAATCCACCGTGTCGCCGTTGCCTGCACCAGAACTGACCGCAGCCGTAGGCTGTCCAAAGAACAAACCCGCTTCATCCACGACGCTCAGCGTTGATGTGGAGGTGTTCCAAAGGAGTTGCGTCCATGTTTCCCCGAACATGAGGCCGCCAACACTGTCGCTGGGGTGGAGTTGCAAGGCGTAGGTCCCGCTTTGGGTCGTTGCATGATGGGAGGTTGTCAGCGTGATGGCCGTGGAGGTGGGTTGGAGGGATGCGGGAATGTTTGACACGAAAGCAGCCGAATCGGCACCAATCTCCACGCTCAAGAGGGTGGGCGTTTTCCAAGCCATGACCTGTGTTGTTGTGAAACGGGCCCTGTATTGGATGTAGGGAGCGTCCTCCAGCGTGTCCGTCAGCGACGTGTTCCCAGCAGAAAGGTAGGTGTTCACAGGAACGGAGGTTGGTTTCCACGAAGCCGAAGCCATGGCTTGTTGGGTTTGTGCCGTCCGGTACTGAACACCGATGGACGAACCGGCGGGTTCCAGCGTATCAAATGCAAACCACAGCATGCTCGCTGCCCCTTGGGGGTGGCTGCGCAGGTCTTGGATGGCTGAGGTCAACAGGCCGGCCTGCTCGGTGGGGTTCACGTGGTATTCGGTTTCTGCGAGGTATTGAATGCTCCACGTGTTGAAACGCGTGTAACTTGAATCGCCCGTTGCGTAGACCAGGGTGTTGTTGGCTCGAGCAAGGGTTGAATCGTACATGCCGAGTTGCAAGGTGGCCCGTGTTGACCATCGGTTGGTGAACGGGTCATAGCCGTAGGTCTTGTCGTTGGCCGTGCCGGACCACCCGGTCAGTTCATAGCCACCGTGAACGATAATTTCGTCGTTGAAGACTTCAGCGGCGTACGCCGACATGGCGTAGGTGGCGTTGGGGAGTTGCGACCATGTGTTCGTTGCAGGGTCGTACGCTTCGGTCAAGTTTGTTTCTTTCTGGACGGTCGTGTTGGCGACCGGGTCAAAGAAGGTGGCCACCCCGCCATAAGCGATGAGTTTTCCGCGGAAGGCCACCAAGTCAAACGAATGGCGTTTGTTGTTCATGCTCGCCATTTGCGACCACGTGTCGTTGACGGGGTCGTAGCGCATCAAGCGGTCGTTCATGTCCGAACGGTCGGAGGCGGTCACACCACCTGCGACATAGACCATGCCACCCATGGAGGTGATGCCGGCCAGCCCCACAGCCTTGTTAGCGGGCATCGAAGTACCGTAGCTCCAGTTGCCTTGAGCGGGGTCGTACACTTGGACCAGCCCGGTGGCTTGCTGAGCAGGGGTTGCGAAGGGGTAGTGGTCGCCGACGGCGTAAATCTTGTTGCCGGCTACAGCGCAACCGTGGTATTGCTGGGATGTTTTGAGGTCTTCAAGGGCCGGCGACCATGAATTGTTGGTGACATCGAAGATTTCAACCATCTTCGTCGGGGCCTCATCACCGGTTTGAGTAGGGTTTGCATCCATGCGACCGCCGACCAAAAAGACCTCGTTGGTGGCAGGCAAGTAGGCCGAACAGGCACCGGTGCGCAAGGTGCTGAGTCCAAGACCGGTGGTGGTGGTCCACGAGACATCGGGCCGTTTCAGCGAGGTGAGTCCGGTGGCGGTATCGTAGCTGAGGTTGGTGAGGGTGAACCCCTGCTGGGTGGTGAAATTTTGTTGAGTGGCGATGGTGGGCAGGATCTCGCTGGATTCGTTGAGGATGTCGTGCGACGGGACGGGCTCGTAAACCGAGGACCATCCGGAAAGGAGGAACAGGCTGACAACGAAAACCGGAACCCATACCTTCGGTGGGTTGACCGCCATGGTTTTGGGTGGCCGTGCCGATTGAAGAGGCTTGCCTTGATTTTGTTTCCTCTTGGGGTTGGGACGTGATTGGAACGTTGTCCCTGAACCTGTGTGTTTCCCGGTTTAATTGGATTCTTTCTCCATTGATAAGGTGACAATGACCCTTCCATCATCCTTCCAAGGTAAAGGCCCGTCGTCTTCTTTGAATCGAATAATTTCAAACTTCAAACCTCCCTCCCACCAAGGGTCTTCAAATAAAATTCGCATTTTTAATTTCTCGAAAGCATCCTCAATACCATATGGTTTCGTGCGCTCACCCAATTCTAAGGCTATAGC
>JAURDW010000039.1 GCA_030827745.1 Candidatus Poseidonia sp. | reverse complement strand
AATGAAAGCGTTCAACCTCTCGATTCAGCTGGGACGTACCGTAAGGCTGCAAGAAGAGTCCCCGCTCCCACGAGAGAGGATGCAATACATAGCGTTCAACCTCTCGAGTGTGCGTGGACCAACCATGCAAACTGGTGCAAGTTGGTTGGTCCCCGCTCCCATGAGAGAGGACGCGCAGGAAAGCGTTCAACCTCTCGATTCAGCGGGGACGTACCGTAAGGCTGCAAGAAGAGTCCCCGCTCCCAGACTTGAACTGGGGACACCCTGATGTCTGCTGAGACGTTTGTTTTGAGACAACTACAGTCAGGTGCTCTACCAACTGAGCTAAGCGAGGTGTTTCCTCCCACCTGCCTCCACTACTTAATTTTCTTCAATGAACGGGGCAAGGGGCGAAGGGCTTCCTCGGCGTTCCATCCATGCCTTTTCAAGGGTTGAAGGCGAAGGCTTCACCATGAACGGTGGACGCATTGAGGTCCAAAAATCGGCGACTTTCTCGCGGTCGCGACCCTCGCGGTTAAGAGGGGGAAGACGAGGCTCGCCAACGGAGAGGTGAAAGGATGGGACCTTCAGGCACTTCAGGGAACAACATGGGCGCAGCGACGCCCCACAACACTGCTTTTGACGACATGCTCAACGGTCTGAAAGCCGACGCCGTGAACCGGGGCGTGACCGCCCTGATGGACGAAGAAGTCAGCACGTTGGGCGTACCCGACCCTCGAATTCTCATCGTGGGCTGCGGCGGTTCAGGCAACAACACGCTCAACCGCATCACGCATCTTGGGGTTGAAGGGGCCGTTACCGTGGCCATCAACACCGACAAGCAACACCTCGACCACACACGCGCCCTCCAAAAATTGCTGGTGGGCCGTCACATCACCCGGGGCCTCGGTGCTGGAGGCGACCCGTCGACTGGACGACGCTGTGCTGAGGCTGGCCGTGAGATGATACGGCGTATCGTGACAGGCGCCGATTTGGTGTTCATCGCCTCTGGCCTTGGTGGAGGTTCCGGCACAGGCATTTGCCCCATCGTCGCCGAGGAGGCCAAAGCAGCCGGTGCCCTCGTCGTCGGCATCGTCACGACGCCGTTCCACGTGGAGCGACGCCACCGCATGAGCAGGGCTCTGGAAGGGCTGGAATCGCTTCGCCGATGTGCCGATGCAGTTTTGGTGCTCGACAACAACCGTTTGTTGCATTTTGTTCCGAACTTGCCGTTGGACGAGGCTTTTTCCATCATGGACCAACTGGTGGCAGAGATCGTGAAAGGCATCGTGGAAACCATCACCTTGCCTTCCCTCATCAACTTGGATTTCGCCGATATTCGCACCATCATGGCCAACGGTGGCGTGACGATGATGCTGTACGGCGAATCGGACCGTGGACCTCAGGAAGTGGTCCATGAAGCCCTCAACCATCCACTTCTGGATGTTGATATTTCGGGAGCGACCGGCGTGCTCATTCACGTGACGGGTGGACCGTACATGACGTTGGAATCGGCCAATCAAGTCGTTGAATTGCTCACCGCCGAGGTCAGCGAAAACGCCAACGTGATTTGGGGGGCTCGGCAAGACGCCGGCTTTGGTGACACCATCAAAGTCATGGCCATCATCACGGGCGTGGGCGGCCAAGAGCTCAACACGGCCCGCATGAAGCCCGATGCACTGGGCGAGGCCCTTCGTTTGACCCGTCAGCAAAACCCAGAACGTCCCAACAACATGGACTTCCACCGCTTTGACTGAACGACGAGCGATGCACTCGGGCCGAAGAAGGCTTCAAATGCAAGCCTTGGGGTGGATTCAACATGCGTCGCACCGCCGTGATTGCCCTGTTCCTCGTGGCCATGTTGCTCGTCCCCGTCCAAGCGGGCGATGTCAGCGTCCAACAGCAGCAACAGGAGGACCCGCGTCAACCCAACGCTAACAATTCAACGATGTACCTCTACCACGACGGCTTTTCCGATGCCTGGTCCCACTTTGCCGACACCGATGAAGATTCAACCGCCGAGGGAGAACTCCGTGAGGAAGAGGACAACGGCGTCATCGACGTCAATCTTCGATTCCGCATGAAGCCCGACCTCCAGATGCGCCTGCTCATGGAGGAGGGTGGCGAATTCCGTGGTAACTTCAAAATTGATGTCGGCGGTGATTGGACCAACGGCGACAACAACGGCCCGTGCAACAACGACTGCGAGAACCTCAACATTTCTGTCTTCAAAGGTGGAGCTGAAATCTGGACTCAACAATTCACTGGCATTCAGCAAGGGGAACAAAATGTACCGTTTGCCTTCGCCGTTACCGAAGAGATGCTTGAATGGGACGGACGAGATGACAACCCCATCATCGAGGTCACGATGAAAGTGAAAGGGAACCGCCAACAAAACACTCCCATTACTGTGACTGGCGACCCGGCTTGGTTTGCCATCAAACTCGGCACCGAAAGCCGGCTTGAAATACCCATTTCTCCCGATTCTTGGAGCGAAGAATTCCAGGCCGGTGAAGACAACATGATGGATGAGGAAGACACCCCCGGGTTCACCCTCGTGATGGCCTCCGCCGCTCTCGGCATGGCGATGTTCGTCAATCAGCGCCGACAGGAAACCGACGAATAAACGGCATTCTGGTTGACATCTGCCCATGTTCGAGTTTCAAAGCGACTGCAGCACCGCTTCGGCGTTCAATGCCACGTCCGATCGATCGCCACTGCTGAAGTTAATAAGGCGACCCGAGCCGTTTTCGATGTCTTCGGCCGTCACGACGAGCAGGTGGCTCGCGCCAATGCCTTCGGTCCACTTGATGATGCGGCCGTAATTTTTCGACGACAACAAGAGTTCAACCCGCGCCCCTTGAGCCCGTAGAGCGGCGACCAGAGGCAGCAAAGGCATCGCCTCCGTTTTGTTGGGAGCCACGGCGATGAAAGGCCGACCATCGGCCTCGCCGGGGACCGCATCTTGACGACCTGCTGCCGCCGCCTGCGCTTCCAAAGCGAGCTGCACCCGGTCAAATCCAAGGCCAAACCCGCAACACGGGTCCAGATCGGGCAGACCGAAGAGGTGGAGCAATTTGTACGAACCGCCGCCCAAGACCTGACCTTCGCCACCGAGTTCCTCCACCTTGACTTCGAAAACGGTGCCGGTGTAGTAGTCAAGACCGCGAGCCACGGTGAGGTCCACCGCCAACGCTGGAGGGGCAGGAGCGAGCGCCGCCAGAGCCTGAAGCGTGGTTTCCAATTCATCCAGAGCCTCAAGCGAGACACCCTCCATGCTGGAGAGCAGTTCACGAGCCGGGCCGAGGGTTTCCATCCCCCCCTCCAAGGAAGCCAGAGCACGAAGCGGTTCGGTGTTGGCGGGGTCGAGACCTTGTTGTGTGAAGAGCGCGTTCAGGCCCGCCTCGTCGCCTTTGTCAAGCAGCCGCATGGCGCTGGCCACCGGTGGCTCGCCCGTTGAAGGGTCAACGTCGGCCGAGAGCCCCAGTCCCGTGAGCGCGTCTTTCAACACCCCGACGTGGCCGATGCGAATCTCCCAGCCTTCCAATTCCGTTGCATGAAGCATGTTGACGGCGAGAGCGATGACTTCGGCCTCCGCCAGTGGTCCAGAAGCGCCGATCAGTTCAACGCCGTACTGGAAGAATTCTCGGTAGCGCCCGGTCTTGAATTCCTCGTAGCGGTAGCATTGACCGTAATAGGACAGGCGAAGCGGCTTCGTGTCCATGCGCATTTCCTCAGCGACCATGCGCATCACCGGAGCGGTCAGTTCGGGGCGGAGGGTCAGGTCGCGCTCGCCCTTGTCCTGGAAGGCGTAGAGTTGGCCGATGACGCCCGGGCCGGATTTGGCCGTGAACAATTCAAGCGATTCAAAGACGGGCGTCTGTACGCGGGAAAAGCCGTGGCGCTGGGCGACGTCTTCCAGCAAGTGCTCAAGCGCCAACCGACGTTTCATCGCTGCGGGCGTAAAGTCCCGAGTTCCGCGAGGGCGTTGCACCATCAACCTTGGCGAGCGGTGAAGGCTTCATCACCCCTTCGCTCAGAGTTGACTGCTCAAGGCGATTCTCGGCTTACTCCTCTTCCCACGAGGTCCCGCCCCAGAGGTCCTCGCCTTCAGCCAGGCCCCAGGTTACCACGTCCTCGTCGGTCTGGTCGGGTGGCGCAGGTGGAGCCGCGGTGTCGGTCGATTCGGAAGAAGCAGGGAGTTCGGCGCTGGGTGCATCTTCGGCCGCTGGTTGCGCAGCCAGTGTGACCGAGGCCGCCTCACCGAGAGAAGCACCGTCCAAGTCGGGAGCCTCTGGCACGTCCGGAACCTCAACCTCGTCTTGTTCAGCCAGTTCGCTGAGTTTCTCGATGAGTTCCCAATCGGGTTCTTCAGCACCGGGTTGAACGCCCTCGTCTTGGCGCACCTGCACCAACTCAGCAACATTGAGCACGTCGTCGTCGCCGACGCTGACGTCTTCCGTCAGGCCCGACTGGTCGCTCGCCCGGTTGGCTGCGTTGGCGTCTTCTCCCTCGGCTTCGAAGGCGGGTTGTGAAGTCGGGGCATCAACTCCCAACGACTTCCAAGCGTCTTTCACCTCGGTGGTCTCCGGGACGAGCGCACGCGAGCGTTCCTCCGCTTTGCGGCGCTCGTAAGCGGCCTTTAACTCAGCTTCTTCTTGTTCTGCCCGCATGCGCGCCTCAACTTGGCGCCATGTACGCTGTTCCTCTCGTAGCCGAGCCTTCTCCTCTTGGCGTTCAATCATCAGCGGCGTCGGTTTGTCGTAGCGACGCCAAAACAGGTATGTCACGCCAATGAAGATGAGCGAGACGATGAGGCCCGTGGTGAGCGTCTCCCACAACTCGCTCATCGAGCCCCCTCCGTTCAATCGGCCAATTCGGCGTCTACGGCAGCATCGAGGGAGAGGTGTTCGAAGCCGGCGATGATGTCACCAACTTGGCCAATGAGTTCGTCGCTACCACCGGGAAGGCCCGAAATATCGGCATCGGCGCCCTCGGGGACGTTTCGGAACAAAGGTCGCTCGATGAGTTTCTTGTTCAGCGCGATGAAGAGCGTTGCAACCACACCCCAGAAGAGGAGAATGATGCTCAGTCCCTTCGGGTTTGAAGGGTCCCAGACGTTGGGGGTGTTGGCGATCATGTCGGAGAAATACGAGAACATGAGGACGAAGAACAAAATTGGGAAGGCAAGGTAAATCAGCACGTCCCACCAACGACCGACTTCCAAATCGTTGTCGCCGGTGTTGATGAAATCGTCACGGAAGGCCGAGACGCCAAGCCCGAGGTAGCCGGCGAAGCCTGGTGCGGCCGTGCCTTCATCAACGGCTGCTCGCCATTTCAAGTAGCCGTACTTCCAAATCGAGAAGGCGATAAAGAGGCCCGAAAACATCAGACCGTAGCCCCAGATGTGGTCTTGGACCTCAAGGAATTCGGGGAAGGCCACGCCTGCGCTGTCGAGTTTGATCCACATGATGGCGGAGGGCAGCCCGAAGATGAAAATGGCCAGACCGGTGATGAGCACGGAGCGCTCTCGGTCGTAGCCGTGGTCCACGAAGTTGCGAACACAGAGTTCAACCGTAGAAATCATCGACGTCAAGGCGGCAAAGGAGAGGGCGAGGAAGAACATCGCCGTCATCACGAGCGGCCCAATCGCTCCTCCGGGTGCTTGTGCGAAGACTTCGGGCAGGGCGAGGAAGGTGATGGCGGAGGAACCACCGGTCACCGTGGCCAAGGGGTCGGGGTTGACCGCAAAGATGGCCGAGAGCACCGCCAAACCGGCGATGATGGAGATGCTGTTGTTCGCGAGACCCATCGTGAAGGCGTTGAGGACGGTGTCCTCGTCTTTTCGCATGTAGACGGCGTAGGTAATGCACATGCCCATGCCGGCCGAACAGGACCAGGCGGACTGAGAGAGACCGTTGATCCAAACTTCCGGTTCAAAGAGCATGTCAAAGTCAACGGTGAACATGAAGAGGGCCCCGTCCAAGACGCCGTCTTTCAGGTCCATCCACAAGGAGAGGAACAACGTCAAGAAAAGCAGGGCAAACAGGGAAATCATCAGGTAGAAATTGACCTTCTCAATCGCCTTGGCCCCTTTCCAGATGGTGCCGAGAACGAGGAGAATCACCACGAATTGGAAGAAGATGACTTGGCCAGGCGACTGCAAAAAGGCGTTCCACACCTCGGTGGTGTCGACCTTATCACCGCTCAAGGCACCGGAGATGCCCAGTTGGAAGTACTTGAGTGTCCATCCGGAAACCACCGCATAGTAGAAGCCGATGGCGGTGGAAATCCACGCCGTCCACAGGCCCATCCACGCGAATTTTCTGCCGGCAAAGATACGGAAGGTCCCGATGGTTCCGGTCCGGCTTCGCTTGCCCATGGCGTATTCAGCAATGACGAGGGGGATGGACCAGGCGAACAGGAAAAACAACCACGGGATGAGGAAGGTTCCTCCACCGTTGGCGCCCACCATGCGAGGGAATCGCCAGATGTTTCCTGTACCAATGGCAGCACCGATGGAGGCAAAAATCAGACCGAGCCGGCCGTTGAATTGGTCGCTTTCCGCCACAAAATCACCTCAGGCCCCGCTTTGAAGGTCGGCTTCAAACACCTTGTCCTCGTCGTCACCGAGCATGATGCGCAGCGCAACCGCAAGTCCACCCCACACGAAGGTGGCCACCAATCCGAACGTAAAGAGGGCCCCAAAGACGCTTCCGAAGGCGGCACGGTAACTGATGTCGAGCGTGTAGTAGCCGCCGTCAGCCGGGTATTGGTAGAAGTCAGCACCGCTCAGCGTGGACACCATGGCCTTGTAGTGGATTTCACCGGTGGCGGTTTCTGAAATCGGGAGCATGGCCCGGAGCATGGTTCCGTTGCCGGCGGCCAACGGGCACCCACCTTCCACCTTGACGACTTCAGCCATCTGCCAGGGCGTTGTTGACCATTCTCGGGGACCGTAATCGCTCTGCATGCGGCTGGGCTTGACCTGGCGCCACTTGACGGAGGTTGCATCCACGCTGTAAGGGAACATGTCGGAAACACAGAGGTCAACGGGGATGTCCCCTGAATCGGGAATGTTGACCTTTGAGGGTTGCTTGAGGTAGTTCTGCTGTGAGATGTTGGCGATGGCCAAATCGGCACGCTCTCGCGGGTTGTCAGCGATTTCAATCATGTACATCCCCATGCCCACGTTGCGCAGCAAGATGTCGTCGATGTTCTCGGGGCGCTCGTGGAAGGCGTTGCCGATTTCCATCGTGTAGCAGTAGGAGTTGAACAGACCGTAGTGCCAGTCGCAGAAGTCGCCACTGGTCGGGTAAAGGGAGGAAGATTGCATGTTCTCGTAATTTGACATCGTGGCCATAACGTCGCCGTGGAACTTGAGCTGGTCTTGGTCAGGGTTGGTGCAGTCTTGGCAGTGCCCCCACGGGTACAGGATGAGTTCGGAAAAGGAGTGCCATGTCAGCACCGCAGGGAAGTCTGAGCCCCCGTTTTCGAGTTCGTCGTTCATCTCAGTGAGGTCTTGAATGAACTTGGTTTCAGGCTCGCTGTTGCCGCCCAGCCAGTCCTCGTCCACGAGGCCGTCGCTGTCGTCGTCTTTGCCGTCCACGCCGTCCTCGTTCAAGCGGCCGTCACCGTCCTGGTCCACGGTGTCAACGGGTCCGTTGTAGACGTCGTTGTTCGGCCCCGAGGCGTAGCACGACCCGGGAATCAGGGGGCCGGTGGCGCCGAGCGGTGCACCCCATTCAAACTGGTAGTTGCGGTTCAGGTCCACGCCGTCGCAACTCTCGTCCACCTCTTCATCGAGGTCAGGCAGGGGCGTGATGCCGGTTACGGTGTTGTCCCTGAGGTTCTTTCGCCAACCGGAGGTGGCGCAGTTTTCCCAAGCGGTTTCGCCGCAGTAGACCTCCCGGTCGTAGCGGTTACCGTCAACGTTGAGCATGGGCACGATGTAGATTTCACGAGCGTTGATGAGGTCGTGGAGCTTTTGTTCGGAGAAGTCCTCGTCAACGCCGAGGTCACCGGGTCCGCAGGGCGTGCCGTCGCCGTCGGAGTCTTGGAAGGAGGGGTCAAGGCGCAGGCAGTCGCCGTCGTCGTCAAGGATACCGTCGCCGTCAGCGTCGCCCCAAGGATCCTCGTCCACAAGACCGTCGCCGTCGTTGTCGTACCCGATGTTGTTGAACGAGAAAATCAGCGTCTCGATCATGAACATCGGCACTTCGTACGACATCCATTCACGGGCGTGGTGGTTGCCAACGATGAGCACGTCCTCTCGGTCAACGTAGTTGCCCGTGTCGCCGTTGAAGGCGTTGTATTCGCCGCCTTCAATGTCGCCGGTGATCTTCAACCAAGGCGAAGGATGACCGTAAAACCAGCCCTTGTAGGTGTCTTCGGTGGTTTCTTGTCCTCGAGCGTTGGTGCCGCCGTTGAGTCCTTCATGGAAGTTGACGAAGTCCGAATTGTCCTCGGCCAAGCGGAGCATGCGGGTGCGCATGGATTCATAGTCGTGGTATTCCTTGAACTGGACCGCTTCGTCGCCGCCCCAAGGGAACTCGTACGCCACGTATTCGTCCGACCAAATGTCCTCGGGAGCCTCGCCTGAGGCGGGCTCTTGGACGTAGGCAGAGCCGGCGACGGGACCGGCCAAGGACAACAGCAAGGGAAGGGCGATGAGGAAGCCCAAGGAGGGGCGGGGAGCGAGATGGCGTGAGGCTACGGTTGCGGCTGACGTCATGCTATCAGGCAACCGAACCCGCCTCACCTCTTCAAGCGTTCGCGCCGCTGAACCGGGAATTGGTGACCAGAAAGCGTTTCCACCACGCCTTGCCGAAGGCCGAAACCTCAATCCGTGGGAGACGGTGGGGGGGGCATGGACGCTCTTTGGGACCCTGCTGCAGATTCCAGCCTGCGCAACGAAATCTTCGGCTTCACGAATTACACCTTGCTGGTGTTGGTTGGCCTCGTGGGCCTCATCCTTGTCATGCGGTTCATCACGATGAAATTCGCACCCTCCGTGCTTCGGACCATCATCCGCTCGGAGGCCATCAAAAGCAAAACCGTCCAAGATTCGGACAAGGCCCTCGGTACGGCGGCCGGTGCGGGGCTTGCCTACGTCCTGCTCAACGCCATGATCGAGGACATGGAACGCCTCGATTCACCGGTGCTGATGCCGGACTTGGCGGCCAGTTTACTTCCCGGAGTCCTCCAATTCGTGGTCGCCATCGCTGTTGTGGTCTGGGCTTTCCGCCTGGTGAACATCGTTCAAGACATCGTGATGCTGTTTGACAGCGACGACCAAATGGACGGAACGGAGAAGACCCTCGTCTCAGCCCTTCAAAGCACCCTTCGCTTCATCATCGTCTTCGTCGGAGCGGTCTTCGTCGCCGACTCCATGGGTTTTGACCTCACGTCCCTCATCGCCGGTTTGGGCATTTCCGGCTTCGCCCTCGCCCTGGCCGCCAAGGACTCCATTTCCAATTTCTTCGGCGCCATCACCGTTTTGCTCGACCGCCCGTTCAAAGTCGGCGACTGGATCAGCGTGGGCGCAGCCGAAGGCGAAGTCATCGAAATCAACCTCAGGACAACCCTGATTCGAACCTCGGCCGACACCATCATCACGATGCCCAACGCCAACCTTGTCAACACCCCGGTGGAAAACTGGGGCAAGCGACGATGGCGACGATGGCAGACCCAACTTCATCTTGACATCAACGCCGACGGAGAAGCGGTCAACACTTTCTGTGAGCGGGTGCTCAAGGCGATTGAGGACAACCCCAAAACGTTGAAGGAGGACGCTTCGTTCTGCCAAGTCTCCATGATTTCAGCCACTTCGCTGGACGTTGATGTCAACCTCTACTGGGACGTCTCAGGCAGCGTGGAAGAGCGAGAAGAGCGGGCCAAATTCATCATCGACATCAAGCACATCGCCGAAGAATTGGGCATTGACTTCTACGACGGTCGGGTTCGCCAACAACGCTGAACGGCTTCGGGCATTCGCCCGATGCTCATCGATTTCACTTGACCGTGGGTCGGACGGCAGCGTGGGGTGTTTTCATCAGTACGGGGGAGGTGTTCGCTTGCGGTGGACAACATGCGCAGCAAAACCCACGGAGAGGGCACCAAAGGTGAAAGGCAGATGCAACGGTCCCGAACCGATGAGTGCAGCGGCGACGGCGGCGTACAACGCCCCTTTTCGGACCGCATGAACCGTCCGTAGTTCGCCGAGTCGCGCTTGGATGCGGGAGACATCAAGCAACCAACGGTCGCACTGAGTGGCTTGGTCAGCAAGACCGTATGCTCGGGCCTCGGCCAACATGAGCAAGATGGCTTCGTAGCGCCAAATCCAAACCCCGCCGTTGACCGTGGAGACCGAGGCCAGCGACGTCCACCCGGGGGGAAGGGCCTTGCCCCAAGTTTCGTAGAAAGCCTGCCGCTGCGCAACGCCCTCAAACGCCCCCATCAGGGCGAGGCGTTGTTCCATTCGAGCCATGATGGCCACACCGGGTAAGCGTTCGGCGGGTGCGAGAAGGAAGTCCACCACCGACCGGGGTTGCGGGACGAAGTGCACATCTCCCTCCGTGTGGACCACGCCGTCAAGCCGGACCTCAACCGTGGGCAAACCCACAACATGTTTGGTGTGCGAGGCGCGCCAAAGCGTGGTCGATTTCAAGCCGTCTTCCATCGCTTTCAGACGGTCGTTCCACCGACGTTCGGTGTTCGGCGTGGCGTGGGCAACCAAGGTTTGATGCAAGCGCCCCAACCCTTCGGCGAGGGTTGCCGTTTGTTCCTTCAAGGAGGAAGCTGGCAAACACGCATGTTTCGGAAACACCACCACCGTGTCGCCACGGTCGTCGTGAAGTCCGGCCACGGGCATCAACAACGGTGCTTTGCCGAGAGCGTCGGCCCATGCGGAATACAACGCCAAGGTGGACACGTCTTTGCCCGTGGGGAAAGGATACAGATGCGCTGTCCAGCCCTCGTCGAGGTCAACCACGACCCCGGCTCTGGTTTCAGCGACCACCGTCACGGTGGTGACCTTGTCAGGCCATGCCCCCCATCCTTTCGATTTGGTCGCGGACCACCAATCAGGCGACAGGGCGACGGTGTAATCCCACCCGTGCAATCGGCCCCAAGGGCTGGGCAGGCCCGCTGAAAAAGTGGCCGGTTCGCACGGTGCGTCGAGAAGGGCGCTTGGGAACCACGGCGGAACGGGAGCCTCCTTCGCTGCCACAAGAGCGTCCGTCCCTCCCATGACCTCGCCACCCGCCGATTCCCTTCAAACATGACGGCTCTGGTGACCTTTTGGCGGGGGAGCAATCAAACACCGTATGCGCTCCCGAAGGCTTGGAGGCGTTGCATGGGCATCTCGGAACGCATGGGAGACGTGCTCGGCCAAGCGGTCGAAGCCAAACTCTTGCGCGAAGTCCTTGACCACCCGCTTCAGGTCAACCACCTCGCCATCATCATGGACGGCAACCGCCGCTTTGCATGGCGAAGCAACATCGCCACCGGCTTGGGCCACCGCATCGGCAAAGAGAAATTGGAACGGGTGCTCGATTGGGTGTTGGAACTCAAGATTCCTTGGTTCACCGTGTACGCCCTTTCCACCGAGAACCTCAACCGTCCTGAAAACGAATTGGACGTGCTCTTTGACCTCTATGTGGAGGGGCTTCGGGACATCGCTGACGACGAACGGATTCACGCCAACAAGGTCCGGGTGAACATCATCGGTCGGAGGGAACTCCTGCCCCAGCGCGTCAACGACGCCATCGACTACGCAGAATCAAAAACCGCTGATTACGAGGCCTTTGTGTTCACCGTGTGCCTTGCTTACGGCAGTCGTGAAGAGATGATCACCGCCATCCAATCCATCGCCAAAGAATTCGCCGAAGGCGAGATTTCACTCGAGGACATCGACCAAGAAGCCGTCTCCAAGCACCTGTACACCGCCGACATGCCCGACCCTGACCTGGTCGTCCGGACCAGCGGGGAGGAACGCATCTCCAATTTCCTCCTCTGGCAAATGGCCTATTCTGAACTCTACTTCACCGATGTTTTCTGGCCCTCGTTTGCGAAGAAGGACCTGCTCAAAGCAATTCGAACCTATCAAGAGCGCGGACGACGGTACGGTGAGTGAGATGGCAACCTGCGATGCTTGCAACGGCTGGCTCAACCCGGCTCTCGCCGCCGACGCCGCCGTCCGGAGAGGCGACACCGTGCTGTTGATCCAGCGAAAGCATCCGCCGATGCAAGGCGCCTGGGCCCTCCCCGGAGGCTTTGTTGACCAAGGGGAAGACCCGCTCCACGCTGCGGTCAGGGAATTGCACGAAGAAACAGGTTTGGTGGGCACCGGCCCAAAGCTGCTGATGGTCATGGGTGACCCAACCCGGGACCCTCGCAAACACATCGTGAGCGTTGTCTACGAAATCGAGGTCAGCGACGACCAAACACCCACGGCCGGAGACGATGCTGCCGACGCCAAGTTTTGGCCCGTTGATGCCGTGTTCAGCGGCGAATTGACGCTGGCGGGCGACCACCTGCAGATTTTGACGAACTGGCTCAAACCTGCATGACGAGCCCAGGTGGGCCATGGCTCAGTTCATGTTCTGCCCACGAAGGAAAACGGATTTCCGAACCGTGGTCAGGATGCCGACCGTTGCAAAGACGATGGCGGAGACCAGCGCAATCATCGAACCGCTGCCGGTTCCGAGTTCGGCGGAGAGAGAGAGCCCGACCATGACCGACGTCAGACCGAAAACCTGAGCCCAAACCATGCACGAGCGGAAACTCTTGCCGACGAGTTGGGCCGTCGCTGCCGGAGTCACCAACAGCGCCGTCACCAGCAGCACCCCGATCACCTGAACCATGCTGACCACAACGGCGGCGGTCAACACGCTGAACACCAACCCAATTTGGCGAACAGGAATCCCTTGGACGCGGGCGGCGACGGGGTCCACCGCGGTGGCCAACAGCCCACCACGCATCAAGCCGAGAAGGACAAGGGCCACCGCTCCGATGGTACAAATCAAGTCGAGGCTGGCGGCATCGATGAGCAAAAGGTTGCCGAAGAGATAGCCTTCGATATCGGTTCGAATACCGCCTCCCCACAAGCGCAACGCCACCAAACCAAAGGCGAGCATGCCGGTCAGGAAAATCGCAATCGCCGTGTCGCCCGTGAGAATTTCACGTTCCTGCAACTCATGAATGATGACCGAAGCCACGATGCTGAAGGCCAAGGCGTACCAGAGCGGTGAAGTGGCGCCGAGCACCACGCCTACGGCGACACCACCGAAGGACACGTGAGCCAAACCGTCGCCGATGAGGGCCATGTTGCGAATCAGCAAGAAGCACCCCATGACCGCCGAGACGACCGTCACCACCAAGGCCGCCAGCAAGGCTCGCTGAAACAGTTCCATCGTGAAGAAAAACGGGAACGTTTCGCCCGGAACGATGGGGGCGAGCGCTTCCATCAAAGGGGCGGTTCCTGCCAAAAGCCACTCGCCAAGACCCATCATTCCGCCTCCTTGAGATGGATGTCAACGTGTGCATGGGTTCCATGGTCGTGCGTGCATTCGGCTTCGCTGTGGTCGTGGTGGTGGCCACCGTGAACGTCAACGATACCGCGCAACGAAGCCAAGTCTTCCAGCGAAGGGAATTCCGGAGGCGGCCCGTCAAAACGAACGGTGTCTTCGAGGTAGACCAAACGGTGAGCGGTTTTTCGCATCGCCGTGACATCGTGAGAGACCATCAGAATCGTCTTCTTGTCTTGATGGCAGAATCCGTCAAGCAGTTTGAGCAAACCGTTTCGAGAGGCACGGTCCAAACCGACGAGAGGCTCATCGAGAATCAAGAAATCCGCTTGACTGGCCAAGGCTCGGGCAATCACGGCCCGTTGGCGCTGGCCGCCCGAGAGTTGGTTCACGTCGCGGTCTGCAACGTCCTCCAACCCCACCATGCGGATGGATTCGTCGATGACCGAGGAGCGCCCTTGGTTCAGTTGAAACCACGTTCGTTTGTTCAAGACGCCGAGGCTGACCAGTTCCCGAACGGTGAGCCGTACGCTCTTCGGAAGATTGGCGGCGGCTTGCGACACCCAAGCCACCTTTCCGACCACACCGTCGGTCATCGGAGGTTGGCCGTTGATGAGCACCTTGCCTTGGTGGCACTTGAGGACGCCGAGGACCGCTTGAACGAACGTGGACTTCCCCCCCCCGTTCGGGCCGACGATGCCGACAAACTCCCCGGCGTTCATGGTCAGATTGACGTTCTCGATGACCGGAACTCCACCTCTGTGGACGGTGATGTTGTCCACCAAAAGCAACGGCTGTTGAGAGGACATCCAAGAACCCCTGCAGTTTTTTCGCTTTCATCTTAGCGTCTGTTCGCTCGCCCTGTGCGCGGTTACCGCACCAAGGTTCAGCAACCCAAACCGGACTTGAGGTTCTCAAAGTTCTTCGTCATGAGCGACATGTAATCGTCGTCACTGTCCATCGGTGCAAGCTCCATGGTGTACAGCGTCAAGACGGTGAGCCCTTCTGGCATGTCGTCGGAAACGGTTTGTTGAACCAAACTTGCAACAGCAGCCTCGTCGGTGTATTCCTCAACAAAGAGGACGGTGATGCCGTCTTCGGTTACACGCTCCACCACTTCTGCGATGTCCTCGGCGGTTGGTTCTCCTTCGGGGTCAAGGCCGTGGACGGTCACGAATTCGAGGTCGTAAGCGTCTGCAAGGTAAGCGTAGGCGTTGTGGTTGGCTGCAACGGTGTTGGCGTCGCAGGTACCGTTGTCGCCAAACGCCGCCTCAAATTCACCATCGAGAGCGAGGAGTTCAGCCTTGTAGGCGTTGGCGTTGGCTTCGAAAGCCTCTGCGCCGTCGGGGAAGGTCGTGCTGAGCACGTCAAGAACAATGTCGATTTGCGCCGAGAACGCCATGGGGTTCAACCAGCTGTGCGGGTCAAAGGACAGGGCGTCGTCGTCACCGTGATCGGCGTGAGCATCTTCCTCGTCGCTGTGGTCGTCTTCCTCATCGTGGTGGTCACCCTCTTCTTCGTCGTGGCCGTGGTCGTGGCCTTCGTGGTCATCTTCGGACAACACATGGATGGAAACACCCTCCGGCAATGCAATGCCGTATTCCCCTTCGCGCTCAACGTGAAGATGAATGAAACCAACGCCCTCTTCTTCGTCCTCATCGTCCATCATGTCGGCAAGCGACATCATTTCGTCCATGTCGAGTGAGCCGTCTTCGTTGGCGTCGAACATCGTGAACATCATCTCGGAGTACTCGGTCATGTTCTCTTCCTCACCGTGCTCGTCGTCGTGGTGGTCGTCCTCTTCATGCTCGCTTTCGCCGTGTTCGTCATGCTCGTCCTCATCGCCTTCCATGCTCATCATGGCGTCCATCATCTCGGTGAATTCGGCCAAGGACAACACGTTGTTGTCATCCTCGTCAAAGACGCTCATGTAGACGCCGATCATCATCTCTGGACCGATGTCGTCGTCCATCTCGTCCATCATGTGCTCGAGTTCTTCAAGTTCTGCAAGGTCAAGCAGGGTGTCGCCATCTGAATCGGCTTCGGTGAAGAGGTGCTCGAACATCGCCATCTCGAGTTCATGCTCAATGTCGCCGTGGTCGTCGCCATGTTCGGAAGTCTCGTTATCGCCATGGGTTTCGTTTGAATCCTCACCGTGATCGTGGTCGTCTTCTTCCTCTTCCATGGCCTCCATGGCGTCGATGAACTCCTCAAGCGAGAGGTGGTCGTCCCCGTCCGCATCAAAGAGGTCGAGAACATCTGCTGCAGACATGTCTTCGTCGTGGTCGTCCTCCATCCACAAGTAGCCAGCAGCCTCGCAGGTCTCCTTATCTTCGTACTCATCGTGATTCTCGTGCGTGCTCATGTCGTGACACACGCCGTGTTCGTCGTGCTCGTCATGCTCGTCGTGCTCATCCTCTCCGTGGTCGTGATGTGCATGGCCACCGCCCATGGCGGCGAAGGCCATGGTGAAGGATTCGAGGTCTTCCGTCTCAAATTCAAGAACGTACTCGCCTTCCTCGAGGTGGTAAATGGACACCGTCGTGCCGGCAGGGCATTCGCTATCGGTGAGTGACATGGTTTCCTCGGGCTCAACAAGTCCGTCATCGGCGTGGTCGTGCTCGTCGTGCTCGTCGTGCTCGTCGTGCTCGTCGTGCTCGTCTTCGTGGTGGTCGTCCTCTTCATGCTCGCCTTCGTCGTGCTCGGGCATGGCCAGGCTGTAGGCACCGTCTTCAGCGTGGAATTCGTCTGCTTCCTCGGCGTCCTCGGCGAGATGATGAACATCGGTGGTGCTCGGGGAGGAGAGGTAGCGGCACAGGTCACCGATCAAAATGGA
>JAURDW010000038.1 GCA_030827745.1 Candidatus Poseidonia sp. | reverse complement strand
CACGGTGCGAGATGTCGAGGAAGGCTCCGCCGTGAGGGGAGCCTCGGCCGGCTTTGACTTCCGCGTTGATGGCTTTGGCGACCACGTCCCGAGTGAGCAATTCAGGGGGTCTGCGAACCGTGGCGAGTTTGCCGCTGACGACCTCTTCGACCCATTGGTCGGACTCTTCGATGGTGTCAGCGTGGTCACCCGCGAACATTTCCGGAACGTAATCAAACATGAAACGACTGCCCTCGCTGTTGGTGAGCCGACCGCCTTCGCCTCGTACGCCTTCGGTGACAAGAATGCCACGAACCGAAGGCGGCCAAACCATTCCGGTTGGGTGGAACTGAACGAACTCCATGTCGCGAAGTTCAGCTCCGGCCCACAGAGCAAGCGCATGTCCGTCGCCGGTGTATTCCCAGGAACCCGAACATACAGACCAGCACCGGGTAATGCCCCCGGTCGCAAGGACGACGGACTTTGCGGAGAAGGCGTGGAATTCGCCGTCGACGCGTGTGTATGCCACGCATCCTGTGACTCTATCGCCTTCTTTGAGCAACGTTCGGACCGTGTATTCCATGAAGATGTCAATGCCTTCGTGAATGCCTCGTTCTTGCAAGGTGCGTATGATTTCGAGGCCGGTGGCGTCGCCAACGTGGGCAAGACGCGGGAAGGTGTGGCCGCCGAAGTTTCGTTGGTTGATGAGGTTCTTGGGCGTGCGGTCAAACACGGCGCCCCATTGCTCAAGTTCTCGCACCCGGTCGGGGGCTTCTTTGGCGTGGAACTCGGCCATGCGCCAGTTGGCAAGCCACTTGCTGCCCTTCATTGTGTCGTGGAAGTGAACTTTCCAGCCGTCTCTCGGGTCAGCGTTTTGCAAGGCTGCTGCGCAGCCGCCCTCGGCCATGACCGTGTGCGCTTTGCCCAGCAAAGATTTGGTGATGATGGCGGTCTTGGCACCGCTTCGAGCGGCTTCGATGGCCGCACGGAGGCCGGCACCACCTGCGCCGATGACGATGACATCGTATTCGTGTTTTGTGACGTGTTCGCTCATATTTTTCACCTCAAACCACGAAGAGCACCATGTCGCTCAAACGTCCTTCTGCGACTGCGAGAACCCAGAGGTCTCCCAAGAAAACAAAGGCCAGCGAGGTCCAAAACCAGAAGCCGTGAGATCGGTTGAGAACGCTGATTTTTCCGAACAGGAGGCCACGAACCCGACTGACGCCGGTCGTCCAGCGGTCGAGCATGCCACCGGCCAAGTGCCGAAGGGCGTGGCAGGAGGTGACGTACATGGTCAGCAGGAAGGCTTCAAAGGCCATGACAAAGGTCCCGATGGATACGCCGTATCCATGGTGGGCGCTTGAGTCAAAATGCATGGTGTGGGTCACGTCCCACCATTTGATGACCAGAATGACCATCGCAGCGTACAGGAAATAGCGGTGCAGGTTGTTGAAGATGAAGAGGCGCTTTTCGCCCTTGTAGCCGATGGCTTTGTTGATGTCAGGCTCGTCAACCCAGCACGCCGTGGGGCTGGCGAAGAAGGTGCGGTAGTACACGCGGCGCATGTAATAGCAGGTTCCGCGGAAACCGAATGGAATCCAAAGCACGAGGATGGCAGCATTCACCCATTCAGGGTGGTTCCATTCGTTTAGTCCAAACAGGTTCCATTCCAGAACATTGGGGGAAAAAATGGGCGAAATCACGGTGCTGCCGTGAAGTTCGTACGAGATGAGCGAGGTTCCATTGGCCGCTTCAGTGCCATAGAGGAAGAGGCGCCAAAAGGTGTAGACGAGCGCCGCCGTTAGGCCGACGCCCATGGCGAGTGGCTGACTCCACCAATTGTCAATACGGTTCGTGCGACCCAAGCCGTTGATGACCGGGAGTTTGATGCCTTCGCCCATGCTTTTCACCGGATTCCCAAAAGGGAACAAACCTTCCGAAGGGCGCGGGGTCTTTGAGGTTCACCGTTGAGCCGTGAGCCGAAAATGAAAGAAATTCAGGCCAATTCCGACCAATTGACTTCGGCTTCAACCATATCAACTTCGTCAACATCCATCTGGGCCAATTGCAATTTGCCTGAAAGCTCGTCGTTGACCGCATGCCAGTAGGAGTAGGCTTCGAGGACCCAAATGCCCGATTCTCGGGTGCCGTTGCCCGAGCCCTTCACGCCGCCGAACGGCAGGTGAGCCTCGGCTCCGGTGGTGGAGTTGTTGATGCCTGTCATTCCCGCCTTGATGCCGGTCTTGTAGCGGTAGGCTTCGAGGCGGTCGTTGGTGTAGATGGCCGATGAAAGTCCGTAAGGACTGGCGTTGGCCAAGTGAAGGGCGTGCTGGAAGTCGCTTGCCTTGACGATGGTGACGGCGGGGCCGAAGATCTCCTCATGGAAACACGCCATGTCCTCGGTCACGTCGACGAAGACATGAGGCCACATGAACACGCCTTCTGAGGCGTCGCCGACGAAATTGTCAGGGGCGCTCTCGGCCGTGATGGCCCCTTTGCCCCAAATCTGCGTAGCGCCGCTTTCTTTTGCCATCTCGATGCCGGAAAGGAAATCCTTGGCGTACTTTTCTGAGAGCATGGGGCCGTAGAGGACGTCCTTGTGGACGAGGGAATTTCCGATTCGCGTCGATTTCACCTTGGCCATGAATTTCTCGAGGAACGCGTCGTAGATGTCTTGGTGAACGATGAGGTTCCCGAGGCTTGTGCAACGCTGGCCAGCAGTCCCAAAGGCACCCCAATACGCCCCTGCCACGGCGTTGTCAAGGTCAGCCGAAGGCATCACAACAAGCGGATTCTTTCCGCCGAGTTCCAGCGAACACGACACAAGGTTGCGACCGCACACCTCGCCGATCATTTTCCCGACCTCGGTGGAGCCCGTGAACGAGATTTTGTTGACCAGGCCTTGGTCCACCGCATCCACGAGGTACTGGCCTGCGCCGCTTCCTTTTCCGTGCACGAGGTTAATCACGCCGTCGGGTAGGCCGGCTTGGTGCATAATGCGGGCAAGAGCGAAGGAAAGGAGCGGTGCATCTTGCGGGCTCTTCCAAACGCACGTGTTGCCGCACATGATGGCTGGAATCATTTTCCAGAACGGCACAGCGGAAGGGAAGTTGCAGGCGTTGATGATGCCGCAAACGCCAAGCGGTCGACGGTAGGTGGACAACTCCTTGTCGGGGAGTTCAGAGTTGACCGTTTGGCCGTAGAGCCGACGTCCTTCCGATTGGAAAAACAGGCAGGTATCGATGGCCTCCTGAATTTCGCCGCCGGATTCCTTGAGTGTCTTTCCGATTTCGCGGGTTTCAAGGGCCACCAGGGCGTCCTTGTGCTCCATCAGCAGACGGCCCATGTTGCCGATGACTTGGCCGCGGGTGGGGGCAGGTGTTGCCGACCAAGCTGGGAAGGCAGCGTGAGCCGCCTGAAGGGCGGCGTGAACATCGTCTCGAGTCGACTGTGGAAACACGCCCAAACAATCGGCAAGCAAGGCGGGGTTGGTGGAGGTGAAGGTGGCGTTGTCGCTGGCTTGCCCAAGTTGGCCGTTGATGATGTTGGAGCCACGAACGGCGGGTTTGCCGTGGGGGTTTTCGATGTCGAGGTATTCAAGGCCTGTTTCCAATATGTGAACCATGACTTCTGCACCTTCGCTTGTCACTTGAATGTGATGGCGAATGAATTTGGGAAATCCGTCCGCCCTCCTCTTTGAACCGTTCTCACGGGGTTTAAAGGGGGGAGGGCCGAAGTTTTCTTGCAACCCGCCATGGATTGGCTCAACTTTAGTTATATACCGTGAAGCGTGCATTTCGGGAAGAGGGGAGAACACCATGGCGACCAAAGACGAGACCATTGAACTGCGCGTTTCCAAAGCGATTCCTTCTGACGTTGGGTTCGGACGTGCCCGAATCTCCTCGGAGATGGGCCTTGACCTCAAACCCGGCGACTTCGTTGAAATCAGCGGTGAGGAGCGTTCCACGGCGGCCATCTACTGGCGAAGCCGCCCCGAGGATGCAAAAATGGACATTATTCGGGTTGACGGCATCATCCGAAAAAATGCGGGCGTGAGTCTCGGTGACCGAGTCACCGTTCGGAAGGTCGAAGCCAAGGCCTGCACGAAACTCACCATTTCACCGGTCATGGCCAGCAAACAGAAAGTCAAGTTTGGGCCTGGCATCGAAGGCTTTGCGAAGCGGGGCCTTGCCAAGCGACCCGTGATGGCGGGCGACCGTATCTTCATCCCCGGCATGACGCTCTTCACCGAAGCCTTGCCCTTCGCCGTCATGGCAACCGTTCCCAAGGGCATCGTCGTGGTGAACACCGACACCGAGATTGTCATCAAGGACGAAGCGGTTGCAGAAGAGGACATGAGTCAGTCCGAAGGCATCACCTACGAAGATGTTGGTGGCATCGGGCAACAACTCCAGAAAGTGCGAGAGATGATTGAACTCCCGCTCAAGCATCCTGAGTTGTTCAGGAGACTGGGCATTGACCCACCCAAGGGCGTGCTGCTCCACGGTCCACCCGGGACCGGGAAAACGATGATAGCAAAGGCGGTGGCCACCGAGGTGAACGCTCACTTCAAGAGCATCAACGGACCGGAAATTATCTCGAAGTACTACGGAGAATCGGAAAAGCAACTCCGCGAAATTTTTGACGAGGCCGCCGACAACGCTCCTGGCATTGTTTTCATTGACGAAATCGACTCCATTTGCCCCAAGCGAGAAGAGGTCACGGGAGAAGTGGAACGGCGGGTCGTCGCACAAATGCTGACGCTCATGGACGGCATGCAGGGCCGCGACAACGTCGTTGTCATCGGTGCCACCAACCGCAGGGACGCTCTTGACCCCGCTCTTCGTCGCCCCGGCCGATTTGACCGGGAAATTGAGATTGGCGTCCCCGACAGGGAAGGGCGCCACGAAATCATGGACGTTCACACCCGTCAAATGCCCATCGCCGACGATTTCGACGTGAGTTGGGTTCTTGACAACACCTACGGCTTCGTCGGTGCGGACCTCGCCGCCCTCGTTCGGGAAGCGGCGATGCGAGCTTTGCGTCGCTACCTGCCCGAAATCGATCTCGAAGAGGAAACGCTGCCTCCAGAAGTTTTGGAAAAAATGGAGGTCTGCATGGACGATTTCAAGGAAGCCATTCGGGACATTGAACCCTCGGCACTCCGAGAAATATATGTCGAAGTACCCGAAGTCTCTTGGGAAGAAGTCGGTGGTTTGCACGAGGTCAAAGACCGTCTCAAGGAGTCGGTGGAATGGCCGCTGACAAAGCCCGAACTCTTCGAGCATTTCGGCATCAAACCGCCTCGAGGAATCGTCCTCTTTGGCGCACCCGGAACAGGAAAAACCCTTCTGGCGAAAGCCATCGCTAACGAAGCTCAAGCGAACTTCATCAGCATCAAGGGTCCTGAATTGATTTCCAAGTGGGTTGGCGAATCGGAGCGGGCCATTCGAGAGATTTTCAAGAAAGCCAAGCAATCCGCACCGTCCATTATTTTCCTCGATGAGTTTGAGTCCATTGCTTCCATGCGAAGCGGTGGCAGCTCTTCAGAAGGCTCCGATGTTGCCAACCGGGTTGTGAACCAATTGCTCGCCAGCATGGACGGGGTTGAATCGCTGGACGGTGTCATCATCGTTGCGGCCACCAACCGTCCGGAAATGATTGATCCTGCCTTGTTGCGAAGCGGTCGATTTGAGCGGGTTCTGCACGTGCCTCCACCGGATGCGGGGGCTCGAGAATCCATCTTTGCCATCCATTCTGAAGGCATGCCCTTGGGCAAATTCTCGTTCAAGGATTTGCTAAACGGCATGGACGGGTTCACCGGTGCTGACATTGAAGCGGTTTGCCGAGAGGCGGCTTTGATTTGCATGCGAGCCGGCAAAAAGAAGGTCACAAAAAGCCACTTTGAAGAGGCGATTTCTCGCGTGCGCCCTACCGTCACGCCCGACATGCTGGAATACTATCAAAAGATGGAAACTCGCCTTACATCAGGGCTGACCAACATCAAGCGGAATCGGGACTTCAGCCGTGGCATGGAAACCATGTGATGGTGCCGGTTGCACCGACGCATTGATGGGACTGCTGACCCACCCGAAGGGCAAGGAGGGAAACGATGGCCGTTTTTGGACGTGAAATGCTTGGCCGTCAAGTCCTCGACCGAACCGGGGCCGTGCTTGGTACGCTTTGCGATCTCCAATTTGACCTCAACACGGGTGCGATCAGCGAACTGGTCGTTGAAGTGGCCAACGGTGTGAACGCCGCCTCCCTTCCATTTGACCACCACGAAAACACGGTTCAAATCCCGGCATCCTCGGTGGCGAGAATCGCTTCGAATATCCACTTGAACCGTTGAACTGCGCTTCGGTTGACATGAGCATTTTCTCCACCGTCGTGGACAACCTTCTAAAGTCAGCGGAGAGCGTGGTAAAGCGGGAAACCTCCTCCCAGTGATTCCAATGCTAGGCCTCCCCGCCTCCATCAATGCTCGGCGCCTCGTGCTCCAAGCCTCGTTTTGGGCGGTCATGCTCGTGCTGTTGATGACCATCCTGCTGAATTTCATCAACCTCAGCGCGACCAATCAACTCTCGGCTTACGACGACGATTGGAACGACATGTCGGCGTTTCGTGGCGATATCAAGGCCATGGGGATTGAAACAAGGTCGCTGGTCAGCAGCCCTCTCCTTCTTGCGGATATCGAAGACCCACGAAACACCACGTACGTCCTCGCAGGCGTGGAGCGTGACACGCTCACCCTGCCTCAATTTGACGAAGATGGCTTCATCACCATCGCCTCAGGCAACGGCTATTCACCTTCCGAAATCGATGCCATCGTCGAATTTGTGGAGGCAGGAGGGACCGCCATGGTCTTCGAGGATTACGGCTACGCCAACACCATCGCCGAGGCCTTTGGTATACGATACTCCGGCGAACAGGTGTTTGACACGACGTACGTTGCTGAATTGGATTTCAACTACATCTGGATGTGCGTTCAATCCAACCCTTGCGGGATGAACGGCACCCAACTTGACCCCACCACGCTCTCCCAACACGAACGTTGGGCAGAGGCCGGAGGTCCGGGTGAACACCCCTGCTCCAAGTTGGACGGGCAACCCTTTGCCTCCACGGCCGAAGCGGGGCTGTGTGGTCAACATTTGACGCCCAGTGGGGAGATTGAATACAACGGCACCTACCAAATGTTGCTCAACAACATCACCGGCCTCGAGGTGATTCCTGGCGTCCGTGGGCCGCTTTCGGAAGTGGCGATCCGTGCCATCACCAGCAACGAAGCAACCGTTGACGTGAACGGTGACGGTGAAATTTGGGTTGGCAACGAAATCACGCCGGAAACGCCCGACCGTTGGGGCCAGTTTAACCTCAGCATCGAGGTGTGCGCACGAGCGAGCTGCAACCCTTCCGACGGCGGACGCATCCTCTTTGTCGCCGATGGTTCCGCGCTCATCAACGCCATTTACGACTACGAAGGTTTCAACGCCGGAGACTACGGCAAAACCGACACGCTGATGCCCGAGAACGACAATCGGAAATGGGCTTTGGATTACATTGCAGAGGCCTTGATGAGTGAACTTGTGGATGAAGCAGGTCAACCCGCTGCGAATGCCATGGTGGTCTTCGACGAATCCCGTCATCCGCAAAGCGCCCTTGCGGCTGATTCGTACAACACCGTGTACTTCCTGTTGGTTTACTTCACCGGCGAGGGGCTCGCCATGTTGCTGCTGTTCCTTATCTTGTTCATCACCTTTGAAGCCGTTCTCATCAAGAAACGCGACCCTGAACCATGGCGCCACGTGTTTAGCATCATCTACTACGGGTTTGGCGATGCCAATCGCTATGCGTACTACTCCAAAGTCGATAAAATTCGGCAGGTGTTCCTTTCCAAGGTTCGCAATCAAAACGGCTTGAACCGGGAAGAGTTTCAAGCCATGCAGGCCAACGAACTCGTGTCGATGATCAACGACCCCGTGCTCGCCAAGTTTGCGGTTGAATCAAGCAACCGCTACACGCTCGAACAAACCGTGGCGCTGGTCAAACGCATCAAGGCATGGGGCCGTCAGTGAGGTGAAGTGAATGTGGACCCGTAAAGCAGCCTTCACCTTCACCGGCGGCATTGCGCTTGTGCTCATCGGGATGATGATCTCGAATCAACAGATGATGATCTTGGGGTTGACGCTCGTGGCGTTCATCGTCGTCAACTCGTGGATCTCAGGGCACGGGGATGTTGAAGTCCAGCGAACCCTTTCTGCGGACAACCTGTACAAAGGTGACGATTTGTATGTTGAATTGCTCGTCACCAACCGAAGCAACCGAAAAACGCAGATGCTGGATATTTACGACAACATCCCGCACGAAATGAAACTCCGCAGCGGCCTCAACCAAATGCAACTCAACCTTCGGCCGGGAGAGAGCGCTCGAATTCGCTACGTCCTTCGCTGCCCGTTGCGAGGTCATTACTCCATTGGCCCCGTTTCCCTTCGGGCACGCAACACCTTCAATTTGGGCGTTGAAGAGATGTATGTTGACCATCACAGCGACATCGTCATCTTTCCGCAAATCAAGGACATTGAGGAAGCATTCTTGCGCAGTCGAACACCAAAAATGTACACGGGTGCCACCACCCTGCGGACCCCCGGTCAAGGCTCTGAATTCTATTCGCTGCGCGAATACGTGCCCGGCGACCCGTTCAAAAACATCAATTGGAAGGCGTTTGCCCGTACCGGCGAACTGATGGTAAACGAGAAGTGCCGGGACGCCGTAACGGATCTGTACCTCATTCTTGACAGCAGAGACCTCGCTCGCATTGGAACCGTGCTCAAGAACCCCCTCGAGATGGGAACGGTATCGGCAGCGAGTCTCGCAGCGTTTTTCTTGAAGCGTCGCGACTCGGTGGCGTTGGCCATTTACGATGAAAAGTTAGCCTATTTGCCCCCCGATACCGGCGACAAGCAGTACTTCAAAATCTTGAGCGCCCTTGCAGGGGTGACGCCCAAGGGGTCCATGCCCCTCCAAGCCGTTACGAATTCGTTGAGCGGCCGATTTAGCCGCGGCAGCCCGGTCTTCATCATCTCCTCGTGCGAAGGTGACGGAACGGTTCCCGCAGCGGTGCGGGATTTGGTCGGTCGAGGCCACGAAGTGACCGTGCTGTCTCCTTCAAGCGTTGACTTCGAACGCCTGGTCAGTCGCATCCCTCGGATGTCCTACGAGGTTTTGAAGTTGGAACGTCAGAACCGATTGACGACCTTGGCGGGCTCGGGGGCTCAAGTCATCGATTGGATGCCGGACATGGATTTGTCCCAGGCCCTGATGCAAGTGAGGGGGTATTGAGATGGCAGGTGAAGTGGGTCTCCAATCCGATGTTCTCCTCGAAGGCACAGCGAAGCCGAGAACCTTGCATCTGAAGAACCTTCGAAAACAATGGCAGATTTTGTCCTTGCAGATTCTTGCAACGGTGGCGTTGGTCGCCATGTACCTTGAGGTGGTCTCCACCTACGTGGTCGGTTCCATCGACCACACCATGCTCTTTGACACCATTGAACTGCTGATTTCCGACCAACTCCCGCTTGGCGATTGGTTGACCGGCGAAGGGCGAAACGGGATGGGTCGCTTCTTTGTCCCCCTCGTGCTTGGGTTGGGTTTGGGTGGTGTCATGGCCTTTATCGCCTTCCAAACACCAAAGGTTCAGCAACGCATCAAACTGGGCTTCATCATCGGCCTAATCGTTTTGCTCGTCGGTCGTTTGGTGCTTTCCTGGCTGGCTGGGATGCTGTTTTCACTCGACCTTCGGTTGCCAACCGATGCCGAATTGGAAACCCTCCAATGGCCGCTCTTGATGATCATGTCCTTGTTGATTCTCTTCATCTACCTCCTGCCCGTTATCATGGGAACTCGGGGTATCTGGGGCTTGTCCCGGCGATCAATCGCTTGGTCGATCGGATTCACGTTGCTGTTTTTGGGCGTTCATGCCATTCTTACCTTCCCACTCATCAAGAGCCAATTGGGGGCGTACGGCGGGACGCTGGCCGTCCTCGAGAGCCAAACCTCCAACCCCACCATCGGGCTTTTCGGTTTGAAATTGGTCACGCAAGAACAATTCAATTTGATTCTCATTGCGGTGCTCATCATGGTGTTCCAAGAAGCGAGCTATGGCGTGATTCGCAACCTTGAGTATGCGTTTCGCCTCCCCGAATCTTGCAAGCGGGACCCTGAATATGTCCGTCAAATGGACAATGTCCTCAACACCCACCTTCGTCACACCTTCCTGTTCCTTGGCCTTACCGGCTTGGCGACCATGGTTGCGCTTGGCTTCCACAAGGTGTTGTTGACCGTGGTCTCCGATACGACCGGAAGCCAATGGGCCGGCCAAGTATCGGAATCGATTGAATTGACGCTGACTTACGGCTTGGTCATCTCGGCCTTGCTCTTTTTGAGCATGATGGCCGTGCTTCGTTTCTTCATACCTTGGCAGCGCGTCATTGGCTTCATTCAAGCAAGGACCAACCGTCTGCCGGCTGAAGCCCCCAGCAAGGAATTCTCACAGCTTTGAGCCGTGCCTTCGTTGCACAAAGCGGCCCGCCCATTCAGCGAGGGCCAACAACGAAAGCGGATAGAGAAAATATCCAATCAACGGGCCAGCAAACGGGTGGTCGACCCAACGGTTGACGTCGTCTGCAAACAACACAAAGCCTGCTACGCTCAAAAGAAAAACGGCCCGCTCAATCCACAAGGGGTAGGGTCGGCCCTGGCGTTCTTCACGCCCGGCCAACGTCGTGGTTTCGGACACGCGCATCACGCTCAGAAGTCAAGGTTCGAGAGTTTGGACTCCAATTCAGCCAGTGCAGAATCGGCGGTGGCGGCAGCGGGGCTGGGAGGTGCCGTGGCTCGATGATGACGTTCAGCATCAAGTCGGGCCAGTTCAGCCTCAAGAACGGCTCGTTCGTCTTCCAACGACCCCTCGAAAACGGGGGGTTCATGGACAGAAACGGTGGTGGCATGCACCTCTGTTTCGTCAACTGGAGCAGGCAGTTCACTCCACCCTTCCTCGTCAACCGAATCCGCCGTCTCCCGTTCAAGCGAGGAAACGACTTCCGCATGGAGCAGGCTCGATTCGAGGTCGCTTCTCATCTCCTCGCTCACCGGAACGCGTTGCTCAGCGGGGAGGTTTTCTCGCTCGAAGGGCAAGTACCCGTCTCGTTGGAATTCCCACATCAGGCCACGCGGCCGACCGTCGGTCAGGCCAGAGGCATCGAGTTGCGTGATGAGTTCTTCAAGAACACGAGCGGTTTCCTCCAAACCGATGGCCTCCCCGGCATCGCGTTGGTCCGCTTCAAGGTAGATGTCGTCAAGAGCGACCTGAATTAACCGCCGAGTTCCTTGAGCAAGACTCGGCAACGCTTCGGGTCGTTGGCAGTTTGCAAGCAGGGCATGCACTTCGTGAGCAGGGGCTCCAAGGCGCTCAACCTGCTCCAAGACATGGCGTATTCGGCGCAACATCGTGATGGAACGGTCAAAGTCTTCCAGAAGATGCTCGAGGTCGAGCACCACATGGTTGACGGTTTCCCCGAGTTGGTGTTCAAGGCGTTGCTGAACCGACCAACGGGCTAACCCTCGGACAGCGCCGGCTGTTTGGGGGACTTGACGCTCAAGGAGGGTCATGACCTCTGAAGAGAGCAGGTGACGGGGCGTGGCGGCAACATGGTCAACGGTGGATTGAATCACCTGCAGGGCGCGTTCAACCGCTCTGTCGAGCATCGTCACCGAGTATCCAAGGCTTCGTGCGTGTTCAAGCCGCTCGAGGACAGGGCCAAGTCCTTCGAAGGTTGCGTCGTCGTCAAGCAGGGCCTGCGCCAGCGGTTCTTCGGCCAGCCGGGCTCGCAGGCGCTCCGCTTCTTGGATATCAGCCAGCGCTTCTTCGTGGGCTTCGGCCAAGGCCGAGGCTTTGTCAACCAGCACGGACAGCTCCGCTTCGCTGTGACCTCGGCGTGCGCCCAAGTCTCCCAGTTCTCGGAGCAATGTGCGCCGTTCATCCATCAACTCTCGCAGTTCAGCCTGCAGATTGGCCCGCCGAGCCTCGTCCTCTGAACGGCGCAATCGGTCTTCGTCAATGCGTTGGCGAGCGTGCTTTTCCTCGGTGCGGATGGCCTCCAACTCGACGTTGTTGAGGTGAACTTGTTCCTGAGCGGCTTGGAGGTCGGCTTGGGTTCGTGCGTGGCGCTCTCGGACCGTGTTGACCTGTTCGGAGAGCACGCGCAACCGACGTTCTTCGTCATCGCTCTGTTGACGTATGGTGGCCAGGCGCTCTGACCCTTCGCTGAGGTTGGCCTGCAACTCCGCCTCATTCAGGGAAAGCGATTCGATCATGGCCTGGAGCGCCTCGCTGCTTTCTGCGTCCCCAACGGCTTTCGCCAATTCTGCTGCTCGCTCACTGACCTGATGCTCAAGTTCGTTCACCCGTCGCATCAACCGTTCAGATCGGGATTCGGCTTCTTCAGCTTGGCTCCTGGCTTGGGCGAGGTCGACTTGAAGGGTGTTGAGTTTTGCATGGGCATCCTCGAGGGCAACCGTGTTCTCTTGGCGGCTTTCGCTTGCTTCTCGGGCCACGATTTGCGCTGCGTCTCGTTTCTTCTCGATGGTCTTGACTTGGGTTTCAAGCACGGCTTTGACCTTGTTCAGTTCATCAATGGTTTGTTCAGCTTTCTCCAGACGACGACGCAAACCCGCATCCACGGCGTTGACGGCTTGTTCGGCCATGACCGGGAGGGGTTCAGCAACATCAGCACCGTCCGATTTGAACATCAGTTGGTTTCGGGCTGTCTTGAGCGACTCCAAACCGGCCTCAAACCCGAGCAAGTCATCAAGCAATGCTTTGAGCGAGGCTTGGCGCGCTTCCGACCGTGTACGCACCGTGGCGAGCATTGCCGTGAATGTCCTGAGCGTGAACGCCTCAACCGTACCGGAGTTTGGCGACACGATGGTGCCCGCTGGAAGGCGGACGAGCCTCACCTTGCGTTTTGATTCGGTCAGCGCCATCATCGCTTCTTCCATCGTAGAGGACGACGGTGCCCAAAGAGCGACGGGAACGCCACGCTGAACGATGAGTGACACCGCTTTGCTCGAGCTTCCGGATTGAATGTGTCCCGTGACCTCTTCCTCAAGGGCGGCCTTGAGCATGGAGATGACGGCGTCGGGTCCGCCGCGGCCCTCGCGGAGCGTGAAACCCTCGGGGAGTTTTGAGCCGTGGGCGCCAGCGGCCACCAGTTCACCTTCCAAAGCGATGGAAGCCGAGGACAAGAGCCGTGCGTGGTTGGCGTCCCTTTCCGTCCAAACGGCGACAGAGATTTCACCGCTCTGGGCCAAAAGGAGGGCCCCGTCCTCGCTGTGAAGGGTCCAATGGCCAGCCCCTTTCATGCCCAATTCCGACGTGAGGCGGTCCGGACGTATGCCGGTGAGCAATTCATGGAGTTCGCTTGCCAAGGCTTCTTCTTCACCGAGGCCGGGAAGGTCGCCGGCGTGGTCGATCACCATACCCGCATCGATGGCCATGGCCCCTCGGACCGTGGTGTGAGCGGAAAGTTCACGAATCACGGTGGACAGGTCTCTCGCAAGCAGGCGCTCCACCGTATTTGCCGCTGCTTTCAGCCCCTGCCTGTCGGCTTGATGTTCGAACGCTTCGGGTAGAATTTCCGACACGCTTCCCAGTCCGTGGAGGGTGTAGGACGTTGCGAGATGGCGCACTTTTTGTTCGCCTTCCAGGTCCTCAAGAACCGCTTTTGCTTCGTGGCCGCCAAGCAACACGTCGCTTTTTCCGTCTTCAACCACCCACCCAACGATGCGTCCGCCTCTGACCAGGCGATGGCCGATTGGCGTCTTCCTCCGGCCAACATAGGACGAGATGGCGCCGTGGGCGAACGGTTGAAGTTCACCTTCAACAAGCGTGATGGCTTCGTTAACGGGTTTTCCTTGGGGCAGTTCAAACATGGATGTTCACCTAAAATTCGGGGGTGGTCGAGAGTTGCTTTCTCATGCGGTCGACGGCGTGCCGCCAGCGGGCGACTTGACCCTGCTTTCCTTGAAGCATCAAAATGCGATACGGGGTCAGAACATCGATCATCGTCGTTTCGTTTCCTTCGAACCAAATTTCTTGCAGTTCACCGAAGCCCGTGTGCTGGGTGGCGGCCAGAGCGCGAACGGTCATGTCAACGGCCAGTTCTGTGGCGGGCAAGATGCCTTGCTTGGCCACGCTCGAAAGCATCCGTCCACGGTCATCAAACACCAAGGCTTGTTCCACGCTTTCGTGGCGAAGAAACTCCGTCAACAGACGTTGCAGCATGGTTGCTCAAATCACTTGACAGCGCTGTCGCCTTCAAGAAGTTTTGCGCTCAAACCAGCCAAGAGACCGTTTTGTGGACCTTCCATGATTTTCCAACTGGAAATCCAGTTTCTACCTTCTCTCACTTGGGGCGCAGTGGCTCAAATCGAGGTTGAACCAATCTTTGTCGCCATCGGTTGTGGCGGAGAAAAGCAAAAGTAAAGCGGGAGAAAAGAGCAATTGAAAAATCAAATATTCAATTGAAAAATTGAATGCGCTTTGGAACCAAATCGCCTCGGACGAGGCCGCTCATTTGAAACGAGAAGGCATCCGAGCGTGAATCATGGACGACGAGGCTTTACCGTTCACTCTCCCTCGTTGCGACTCGTGCGACAAGCCCGCCGTGGTGGAACAGGCCTATTCCGGTCGGATACTTTGCGGAAAGCACCTCGCCAAGTCTGTCCGAAAAAAAATCAGCAAGGAACTCCGACTCCAACTTCCTTTGGAGAAGGGTGCACACACCACCGTTCTGGTGGCTGTATCGGGGGGCAAAGATTCTGCGGTTTTGCTCGACGTCTTGGTTGACCTCTTGGGAAAGCGACCGGACGTGACCATCGTCGCCGGAACGGTCGATGAAGGCATCGAGGGTTACCGGCCCCCTTCCATCCTGTGCGCAGCATCGCTCTGCGAGCGACTGGGGGTTGACCATCATGTGGTCACGTATCCTGAGCTCTCCTTCGTTGAAATGGATGAGGTGGTCAAGCGCTTGCCTTTGGTGGCGCAAAAGGACAACGATGCTCCGCGCATGGCGTGCTCGTATTGCGGCGTGTTTCGACGTCAAGGCATCAACCATCTCGCAACCAAAGTTGGTGCAGACGTGATTGCGCTTGGTCATAACCTCGACGACATGGCGCAGACGGTGCTGATGAACGTGGCCAACGCTGACATTGAACGAACGCTGCGTTTGGCCCCCCACACGACGACGCCTGTGAACGGGCTTGCTCCTCGAATTGTCCCGCTTCGTTGGGTCCCGGAGCAGGAAGTGCATCTCTATGCGCTTCATCGTAACCTTCCGCTCCATCATGAGGAATGCCCCAACGCACGCGGCGCCTTGCGATGGCGGCACCGGGAGATGGTCGCTCACATGGAAGCGGATGTACCCGGTACTCGGCACGGCCTGGTGCGCATGGCCGACCAGATCAAGGCCCTCCGCGACGAGGTCGTCGCCCTTGGAGGTGGTGATTCACGACCTTCAGCGCCCACGCCCTGCCCTCGTTGTGGGAGTCCCAGTTCCGGTCACCAGTGCAAGGCATGCGACATGCGGGACTTGCTTGGCGTGGCGTTTGACTAGAGGACGTTGTGAACCAATTCCTCAAGGTCTTGGGGGCGTCCGCAGTAGTGGCAGCGCAACTCAAGGGGTTCGGTTGAAAGCACCTTTAAACGGTGAGCGAGGGGTTCGCGAGGGTTGGTCGTGATGCAGTTTGAGAAGGTGCATCGAACCACATTTCGGACCTCGTCGCCGAGTTCAATGGTCATTTTTTCTGCCACGCTGTAAGCCCGAATAATGGCCACGTGAGCGTCCGGGGCCACCAAGGCCAAGCGGTTGAGTTCGTCGCGGGTTAATTCCCGGTCCTCAACCTTGATGATGTCCTTGGTTCCCATTTTTTTGGAGGGGACATTCATGACCATGGAGACAGGGACAGAACTGCTTTGGCCAATGCCGAGCATTTCGAGGACCCGCATGGCATGACCCGCTGGAACATGATCGATGACGGTGCCGTTGCGAATCGCCGTAACACGGCGCATGTTGTGTTCCTGAGACATCAAGCCTCACCTCCCACAGTGGCGGGGACTTCGACGTTCAACAGCCGGCAAAGCAGGGCCATCCGAGCCACCACGCCGTTGAAGGCTTGTTCAAAGTACCGGGCATGCCGGGTGGCGTCAACGGACGGATGAATCTCGTCTACACGAGGGAGCGGGTGCATGATGATCATGCCCTCTTTGACCTCCTCAAGGTTGGTCGCATGCAGTTTGTATGCACCTGCAACCTTGGCGTACTCGTCCTCGTCGGCAAAGCGTTCCTTTTGTATTCGGGTCATGTAGACCACATCGGCTGTGGAAAGGGAGCCGAGCAAGTCGTTTGTTTCCACGACGTTTGCTCCATGGGCTTTCAGGTCCGAAACGATTTCAGGAGGCATTTTCAGCAAGTCAGGGCTTGCGAAGGTCAAGGTGCATCCGAATCGAGTCAAAGCGTGGCTCAACGAGTGAACGGTGCGTCCGTAACGGAGGTCACCGGCCAACACGACGTTCAACCCTTCAAGGCGGCCGTGGGCTTGGCGAATGGTGAAGAG
>JAURDW010000037.1 GCA_030827745.1 Candidatus Poseidonia sp. | reverse complement strand
TACGAAGGTGGTACTCAAGGTAGTTGACGAAGGCCTCGTCCGATGTGAGAACACCGTCGTGGTTGATGTCATAGCCATCACCATCCGGATTCTCAAACGCATCCGAACCGTTGAGCGGATTGACACCGAGCCGGCTTGGGTCCCACGAGCAGAGCCCTTTGGATTCCCAGCCGTCGGGAAGCGTGTCGCCGTCTGAATCGATGAGGTTGGGGTCGGCCACCGCCCAAGCCTCAGCAGCGTCGGGCGATTCGCCGTAATCTTCGAGCAAGTCGCCGTTAATGCCCATGAGGCGGACGACGGACCATTGGTATTCACAGAGATTTGGAAGACCGTCCCCATCGGCGTCCCAGTTTGCATCCTCCGGCCGCAAGGGGTCAAGACTCCAATTGTTGCCTCCGGAGAACGTGGTTCCGACCCAACGACGGTGTTGGATTTCCCACCCATCTGGCATACCATCGCCGTCGGAATCTGCATTGGTCGGGTCGGTTGCGACGTCAACGTTGGCCATGGAAAGGTAAGTCGCATTGGCCGCACGACCTGCAGCATCATCGCAAACGTGGACCAACTGGACGGTGTAGTGGCACCAAAGCGTGGATTGTTCGAAGAAGAAGCCGAAGTATTCAGCACCATCACCCACCCCGTCGCCGTCGGTATCGCCAACACGGGGATCGGTAGAATTGTACCCCTGTGGGGTGAGTTTTGTGTAGCGGAACTCGTCAAGATTGGTCCATAACCGTTCGAGATTCATGTCCCCTGACTGGTCGAGATCAAGACCGTCGCCGTCGTGGTCATAGATGGCATCCCACGGGTCGGTTGGATCAAGCCCGTGAACGACTTCCCACCCATCAGGCATGCCATCGGCATCGGAATCGTTCGCGCCGGGATCCATCAGCAGGAGGTTGGCGTATTGACCGGGCGATGCTGCGCCGTACACGGTGACGTTTCCTTCGCCAACGGCGGTGGTGATGGCGACGATCTCACCTGGAATTCGGGTTTGGTCTTGCAGACCGTAAACCGAGGCATAATCTCCGGCGATGGCCCAAAGCCCCCAGTCGGAGCCAACCAACACCTCATCGCCAGTGGGGTGGATGCTCTGAATGCTGTTGGTCTCCCGAGACATCTTCCCGTCGATGCCCGGGTGAAGCAGGAGCCCGCTGTGGTCAATGGTATCGTCGTTGAGGTTGAGTTTGTGCAACCCTGCAGGCGTTCCAAACCAAAGAACCTGAGCGTTGGTGGACGTGGGTCCGTCAAGCACCATGGTGCGAACCTCAGCGGGATTACCGGTTGACCCGAGGGGAAGGCTGCGAACTTCGTCAACGATGGATGGAAGGTCAACATCGTCTTGCGTGTAGAAAAAGCGCCATTCGCCGGGGGTTTCGTCACGCGCAGAAGCGGTTTCAACCACCAAAAGGCCGCGGTCCGTACCCACGAAAAGTGTGAGGGTCGACCCTCCAGCGAGACCGTGTTCAATATCGGTGACCGAAGCGTTGGCCTCCGAGAGCATGGCGACCAAGCCAACCCCGACCTCGTGAGTTTCTGAAATTGAGGCAACGTTGTTCAGTTCGATCAAGGCACCTTCACCTGCGTCGGCGAGACCAAGGACATGCAATGAACCACCGTCCCCTGAGAGCGGGGCCACTGCGTTCAGGTGGCCTGTCAACGACCAGTCCCATGTCGCTAGCGTGCCCAGCGAACCGTCAACCAACAAGGGAGCAACGGCAAAACCAACGGTGGTCGCCATCACCAAAGCGAACGGTCCACCGCTGGCCTCGGCAAGAAATCCGTCGGTTAACTCCACCCCTTGCGGCAACCATTGATGCGCCTGTGTGGATTGTTCTTCGTTGATGACGCTGACGCCGTAACGTGTCATGACGTACACGGCGCCTTCGTGTTCGTCAAGCGCTCGGACATCGTGGTGGAGGACGGAGAGCGTGTCCACATCGGCATCGTAGACCAGAGGCAAGGTCAAAAACGGCTCTTCGTCACCAACGAAGGTGGTCTTTAAGCCGGGATAAACCATGTTTCCGTTGTCATAGTGAACGGTGTATTCCTCAAGGGTGGACAGGGCCTCACCGACCTTGAGCGCCGTGTAGGCCCGGGAAAGGTCTTCGGAGATGCCGCCGTCTCGATTCGCGTCCCAACCGTCTCGGTCGGGGTCAGATAGCGCATTTGAACGGTTCAGCGGGTCGAGGCCAAAGTGAACTTCCCATCCGTCGGGAATTCCGTCGCCGAAAGAAGGATACAGCGTCCGGATGGAGAAACCGTCCCAGAGGTAGCGGTCGGAATCGTCAAGCAGGGGGTCGGTACCGAGCCACAGGTCCTCTCCGACAGGGGCAACATCCCGAGTGGTGCATGCTGGCAGGAGGTTGTGGAAGGTGGCGTTGGCACCCGACGGAATGAAAGGCCAATTCTTGAACGCAGCCCCGTTGGGCAGAGTGGCATGGCACCAAAGGCCGTCGAGTTCAGTGGTGTAATTGCTCGGCATCCCGTACGCGTATTCCTCGGGAGCCGTGTACCTTTCCGCTTCGCTCATGAAACCGTTTCGATCTACATCAAAGCCGTCGTTGTCCGAATCCAGGGTGAAATCGCTTCCGTTCAGTGGGTCAAAAGAAGGACAGTTAAAGCGCAAATTAACGAGGTCAAAACCGCCCATGCGCTGGCACATGTAGGCTTCGAAACCATCGGGCATCCCGTCTCCATCGGTGTCGGCCATTCGAGGGTCAAGGTACACACGGTCGCTGTTCTCATCCAATTCACCCGTCAGCCCTCGAGGGAAACCAGGAGCAGTACAATTCGCAGGATAGGGCCAACAAAACTCCTCCGTGGCGTTGAGCCCGTCAAAATCTCGGTCCGTATCCGCATCGGAGGCATCATCTTTGTCCAATCCCTCCACCGACACGGGGCGACCGTCCGGTGCAGTCCAGTTCATCCACCCTTCAAACAGGGTCTCGTGGACATCAGGAATCAAGTCACCGTCCGAATCGGTGTTTGGAGGAGGCGTTTGGGTGGTGTCATCCGGGTGAACGTTGGCGACGTTTGAGATGGACGGAAATTGCGACATAAAGAGCAAACTGGCTACGACGGCAAGCGTGGTCAGGAGCGTGGTTTGACTGCGCCTCATGAACTCACCTGATTGAAAGCGTACGCTTCGCTCAATGAATACTCCACTCAGTTCGCTTATGAGGGTGATGGAACATTGTTCATACACACGCTGCTTGCTCCGGACGAATCCGCCGTCAAATTGTCTTTTCTCGCCGAAGAAGGTCGGTGTGTTCAAGAGTCTCCCGCGCTGGGTTCAAGGTGTTCGCATGACGATGACCATCACCCACCTTGGAACCGGGAGCCGGGGCAATTCAACGCTCTTGGAAACACCCAAGGCAAGGGTGCTTATCGACCAAGGATTCAGTGGAGCGCAACTTCAGAAGCGACTTGCACGCCTCAACCTCACCCCAGAGGACATCGACTGTGTGTTCATCTCTCATCATCATGGCGACCACGGAGGGGGTGCACGGGTCATGCAAACCCGCTGGAACACACCCGTTCTTGCCAATGAACGCACGGCGCTTGAACTCGACCTGTTGCCGCCGCTGACCACCCATTTTGCAGCCCTTGATTTGATTCGTGTCGGGGACGACCTTTCGGTCCTCCCCGTACCAGTCCCGCATGCTGGTTCGGACAACGTGGCCTTCGTGGCGAGTCATAACGGTGAGCGCGCCGCCATCATCACCGACCTGGGCTCATGGACCGATGAGTTGGTGACCCATGTACGGGGCTGCGAGCACATTTCCATCGAAGCGAATTACGACGAAAAAAAATTGCTTGGTGGCCCCTACCCCTACAGCTTGAAGGACCGTATTTCGGGACGAGGAGGCCACTTGTCGAATGACCAAACCGGTCAATTCTTGGCCGAAGTTTGTACCGACGCCACACGAACCATCGTGTTGACCCACCTCAGCCAAAAAAACAACCGTCCGCACCTCGCAGAATCCACCGTCCTCTACCACATCGCAGACGTTTTCACGGGGGACATGAAAATATCAGAACAGGACGGCCCAGATTTCTCACATTACATCGGCCAGCCGACACCACCCGAAAACGAAAAGCCCCTTCCCAAGTCAGCCTCATTGCATGATTTGAGGTGAATGGCTAAATGATACCGCATCATGTCCAAACCGTGAACCGACCATCGGCGCAAACCGCTTCCCGCTCCATGCGGAACGAGCAACGGGCGGTGAGCGAGGTGCTTGGTGTCGTGATGTTGCTCGCCATGGTCATCACGATCATGGGAGGAGTTTGGATTTTCCTCAACCCGTACCTTTCCGATTTTGAAGACAACACCAACTGGAATTCAGCCACAGGTCTTGCCGATCGAATTGAGGACCGAATAGAAGTGGCCGGTAACGCACCTGAGGGCACCGGATTCCGCAACACCTTGGCCATTCAATCCACCTCGATTCGCCCCGTACAAAACGTTGAACATTGGACCATAGCAGCCGACCTTTCTGCTTCTGAACGCATCACTCTGCGTCACGTCAACGACACCACCATCGGTGTGCTTGCAGCCAACGAAACCGCTCGCAGCATCACCGTTGAATCGCCCGGCAACACCTTCTCCAGAACGTTCACAAGCAGCCACGAGGAAGTGTTTGTCTCCCACAACGGGAGTGCCAACCATTGGATGATCGTCACCGTGTATGGAGCAGACGAGCAACCTTTGCACCGCCAGGTGACTTGGACCCTTTCAGGATTGGAGATTCACACATCGCTGGGTCAAGGCGAACACCAGATTGTGCTGATGAACAATGCTCGTGCGGAACGGTTTCCGAACGGTGTTTGGGACGTCAGCGCCATGCCTTTGGTTGAGTTTGACCGAATGGCCAACGATGAAGTGCGCCTTTCCATGCTTTTGACCGATGTGATCACCAACGGCAGCATCGGTCAAGGCGCTAACATTGGACTGCAATTTGTCTCCCAAGGACCCATGACCTTGTTCAGTGGCCGTGCCTACAACGTCCAGTTTACCGTCACAAATGCTCTTCACGATGTCGTAACACCCCAGTACCACGACAACTGGCTTTCCGAATACACCGTCCAACGGGCGGCCGGCACCCTGGACACCTACATCGGCTTTGCACCGTATGCAAGGGCGAGCGGTGCGGATGGATTCAGCGTCTCTGCGCAAAGCCTCCCGCTCTACTTTGAAGTCGACCTCCAACGCATTGAGGTGAGCCGATGAAGGGGCACCTACGTCGCGACGAAGACGCCGTTTCAGCTGCGGTGGCAACGGTTCTCCTGTTTGGGGGCGTTCTTTCCATCATCGGCTTGATGATGGTCTCGATGATGCCCGTCATCGAAGAGATGGAGGGGTCCGTTGAACGCCATGACATGTCCTCGCAAATGACGTTACTCGCCCACCAAACCGCCACACTGAGCGAACGGGGTATGCCAGGAGATTCCACCCATGCAACGTTGATACCCGTCGACGGAAACCTCGTTTGGGACAGTTTGCGAGGTGGAATGTGGTATTCGGCAACGTGGCAGGAAGACATGACCCTCCGTGCCCGAGGGGCGTTGGATTTTGACGACGAACTTGAAATCCGCCACCCCGAAAGTTTCGTTGAAGCTGTGTGCATCACCGACCTTCGACTTGGGCCGGACCGACCGTACCATTACACACTTGAGAGCGTTCTGGACCGTGTCTTCTTTACCGTCACGCCTGGATTGGCGATGCCGTTAGGACCGATTGATGTCGCCCTGCATGTGGACGGAGAAGAAGTCAGCAACGTGGCCCTTCGCGTGGACGACACCGCTTCGTTCGATCTTGAAAACCGAGGCGTGGCGAGCCTGACCTCAAGCCATGCATTGACCGTGTTTGGAGAAACGGGCACGAGCGGGGCAACCTACGTCCTTCCCAACGCCCCAGAACCCTCCGACAAGAAGGGGCATGCGTGGTCCGTTCCCCTCAAAGAGGGGACCACGGCGATTCACATCCTCAGTCAAACCGCCAACCAGATCCACCTCACGGTTGGGGACGAAGCCACCACCATCCACTACGCCTTGCCGAGTGGCCTCGCACGCACGGCCGTAGGTTTCACCCACGAAATCACCGTTGATGCCGATACCGTGGCTCACATCACGACGAGCTCACCGTCCCGTTTGCTGTTGAAATCCAACACTGGAAACGACCACGGCATCACCGCTTGGCCTTCGGCGACGGGCATGTATCTTGGTCACGAATTCTTGCCGCCGCACCTGAACGGGACATTGCGGCTTTCCAACCCCGGAGAGTCCGTGGTCACCGTCACTTGGCGGGGCGGTGGCGTTTCCGTGGCCGCAGGCGATGTTGAAGACATTGAATGGCCACCGTCTGACGACGAGGGTGCCCTCATGCTCGACGCCGACGGCGATGTGTTCCTCACATGGGCTGCCTCGAACGCTCTCGACACAGCGAACGATGCCGTCGGGACCATGCAACTCCCCGCCGACGACACCGGCGCATCCTCTGGAGGCCTGTTCACCTACACCAACCCAGCCAACACCAGCGCCGAAACCCTGCATTACCGTCTAGCAGGGTACACATCAACGTGGAACTTGTCAGGAGCCGCCAACGGCACCGGCGTCTTCCTTGACGCCAACAATTTGGCCAGCATGCTCGCACCCCTGGGCACCACCACCCTCACGGTCACCGCCGGACACCCGCTTCGACTCTTGCGCACATCAGGCGACCACGGCTTGAATCAGGTTTTGCACGACGGAACAGACCGATGCACGGCGGTCGCAACCCAAGCGAGCGGATGGATCACAACCGACCTGCCGTGGGAACGGATGGGTGGGCGAAGTGCAGTTGACATACACAGCGCTTGGGTTGATGGACGCCACCCAGCCAGCGTGGCCGTTGACGTGATTGGAAGCGATGGAATCGCCACCCATGCCTCAATTGGAACGGTTTGGTCGTTCCACCTTTCCCGGCTTGCCTACCAGTTCCAATCGTCCATTTCCGGCATGGAAGTGGCCTTCAGCGGTGGCGCTGTGGTCACCAATCACCCCGAATTCAATCCCTATGTCATCGTTCCACCTTCCGATAGAGGTGGGCCCGGCCCTCGATTCGCCGCCACCGTTCCCTCCTTGCACCCGGCAGCGAACAGCGAAAGCGGAGCAGGGGAGTTGGAATTGGACATTGAACTCGTTCACCGGATGTCGCTCGCCTCGACCCCTGCCTACGAGGTTCGACGGGGTTGGTCGGAGCCGTACGGGACGGCGATTGCCGACAGCGCCGGAATCGGGCTTGAAGCCAGCGAAGATTGGACGGTTTACCCCGGACGATTGGACCTGTTGACCGATTATGTGGGTTGGGTCCCCGACCCAAGCTATGGCACGGCTGAAGCGGTCTGGCACACCAACGGCGAGGTGATTGAGTTCACCCTTCAACTCGCCTCCCTCGATGTGACCACCCGAGAGGTGATGTTGTGAAATCGACACGAATTCAAGGAGACACCCGTGCGGCAGCCACCGAACTTGGCTACATCTTCACCTTCCTTCTCGGCGTTTTGCTGATGAGCATGTTCAGCGTTTGGGCGTGGGACATCGAGACCAACACCCGCCTTCGCTGGAACGAAGAGGCGATTCAAGCCAACATCGAAGACATCGCTGCTGCTGTAGAAAGGGCCGATGAAGCGAGCAGATTTGGTGCGAACATTTCCTACGCTGAAGAAATTGCCTGGCGCCCTACTGAAGCGGATGAATCCTTGTTCTGGTTGGAACTCAGGGACACCTCCCTTTTGCTCATCGACGAAGGGGGGCCACTCGACACCTCAACGGCGTTGTCCGGAACGGGCGCTGGGGTCCACGAAGGGCGAATCCCCCTCGCCGGTGTTGAACGCCTATGGGTGGTCCACGAAGACGGCGTGACCTTCCTATCGCTTGACCGTCCTGCGGCTGTTCAGTAAACAGAACCTCATCGTCCCATGACGGCCCGGTGAACCAACGATTGCACTTCCCGCATTCGTGTTTGTGCACCCAACTCGCGGAACACCTTGAGGGCCCGTTGCAAGTATTCCATGCGCTCGTGACGTTCGGGGGAGAGTCCTCCGAGACGGGTCAGCAACTCACCAATCTGCATGCGAAGGTCGTTGGCCTCAGCAACCACAAGAGCCTCCCTGTAATGTTCCATCGCCTCATCTCCCCGACCAGCATCTTGGAGCACTTCCCCCAGCAGCATCGTGATTTCCACGAGAGATTGCAGGTCGCCCGCTTCGTTCATGGCTTCGAGCGCCTCGTTGTAGTGGAACAAAGCGAGTTCAGATTGCTCAACACGCGAATAATACCTGCCAAGAACGGCTTGAGCCCGTGCATGGAGGGCTTTGTCGCCAAGTTGCGAGGTGCGCTCGTGCGAGGACATCGCATGGTCCCGAGCCCGGTCAACCTCGCCCAGGTCAATCAAGGCCCTTGCAAGCGTGATTTGGCTGCTGATCAAACCGTCATCGTTTGATGTGGAAAGGATCGCCTCCACCTCACCGTAGGCCTCAAGCGCTTTCGCACGCTCGTTTTTCCTCCGGAGGAGGTAGCCGATGTTGTTGTAGGTTCGTGATGCCCACCGAGCGTTGCCCAAAGCGATGTAGTGTTTGAGTGCCTTTTTGTGCCGGTTGAGGGAGAGATCGCTGTTGCCTTGTTTCCGACTCACGTCGGCCAGCGACGAAAGCAACTCGGCTTGGACCAGCACATCCGCACTCTTTTCAGCGCTCTTCAAGGCCGTTTGCAGCAAAGCTTCGGCCTCGTCAAGACGACCGAGCAAAGCGAGGATTTCCCCTTGAAGTTGGGCCAATGAGAGTTGGGTTCCCCCCTCAAGTTCAGAGGCATCCACATGCTCAATAAGACCGAGCAATTCCATGTGGCCCTGAGTCACGAGGTGACGACCTTCAGAGACGATGGATGCCGATGCCCTCTCGTGTTGTCCAGATTGGATGAGATGGTAAATCAATTCGATTTGCATCTCGTGACTTTCAGGTTGCTTGTCGTACCAGTCAGCGCATTTGCCGTGGAATTCCGATTTAAGGGCTGACGACATGCTGCGGAGGAGGAACTCACGAATCAAGTCGTGGACGTCGTAGGTCTCGGCGTCGGCTTGACGAGCAAGGCCTGATTCAACCAAAGTGTCGAGGACATCCGTGTCGAGTTGTTGTTGAGCCAACGCATTGAGAAGCACCGGCTCCCGAAAAATGGCGAGGGCAGAAAGCACACGCTTTTGTTCGGCACTTAATTTAGAGAAAATTTCAACCGTGACATAATTTTCCAATGTTTCGTGGAAGGCCCCTGCCGAAGCACCCCGGTTGATCAATTCCAAAACCAACGGGTGACCTCGTGACAACCCGTGAATGTGAAGCCATTGTTCATCTTCAAGTTGCTCAAAACTGCTGAGCAACTTCCGGCCAGCCGCTGAATCCAAACCGTCCAAAGGCAAAACCAAACTCGCAATTCGGCCTTCGGCGTCTTTGGTGGGGACAACGGGCTTGAACGACCTGGAAAACATCACCAGCCCAATTTTTTCATCGCTCCCCAACAAATTCAACGCCATGGCTTGGAAGGTTTGGTGAAGGACCAAATCGGCCACCTTGTGGAAATCATCGATGACGATGAGGGCTGGAGACCCCTGGAGCGCCTCCACAAGCAGACGGGCTGCATCTGCAGGTTGAGGGACAGGGGTGGCGGCGAGGTATGCAGCAAATTCCGAGTTGCCCATGCTGGAGAGCCAGTCCGCCACAGATTCGAAAAACGAACGTGAACCTTCCCAATCCTGGCAGCGATGATAAAGCAGGTTGCGCCGATGAAGGAAGCGTTCAATCAACTTTGAAGCCATCGTCGTTTTTCCAATTCCCGCAATCCCGGGAACGAGCAGGGTGGTCGCTCGGGCTTCAAGCAAGTTCACCATGTTGTCAAGTTCGGTTGCTCGCCCGTAGAAATGGCGCAACCGAGGCAGGTCCGCGAGTGAGGTGACGAGTTGCTTCTCCACATGCTTCGAGAGGTCCCGTTCCACCAATTCGGCGGTTAAACTCCGCAGATCCAACATGTGGTTGTCGTCCATGTACCGAACAACATCGACCGGACGCATCGGAAAAGGGAGGACCGATTTGACGCCGCCGAGGGTCGTTTCTTTCGGAGATTCACCCTCAAAGACACACCGCAAAGGGAAATCGGCGAGACGTTGCCAAGTCTCTTTGGCGAGGGAAATCCCGCTGTCGGTCAAAAAGTAAGCCTTCCTTTTGCGAGATACGCCTTTGACGTGGGCTTGACGCTCCACCAAAATCCCTTGGTCCTTCAAACCGGCGATGGCCCGAGGCACGTTGGAACGTGCGATGGCCACGGCGTTGGCAATGCCCATTTGCGAGAGGGCAAACGGCACCTCAATGCTGTCCTTAAAGTCCGAATAGTCCAACAGGTGCAGAAGAATCCGCTCTTGAACCCCTGGCTTTCCCTGAACAGCCATTTTAGGTCCCTCGGTTTGGAATCATTGTTGCGGCTGTTGGTAATTCGGATCAGGCACCCATTGGTTGGTGGCCTCATCCCAAAGCCACCCTGGGTGTTGTGAGGCGGCTGGTGTGGCTGCTTCCGCTACGGGTGAGGCAGCCGGTGCAACGGCAACCGTCGCCTGCGCAGGAAGGTTCGGCGTTTGCTTCGCCTTGGCCCAAGCGTACGGGTCCTCAGCTTCTTGTGCGTCATCACCGGTCAACTCGGCCTCGTCAACCACTTCTTCAAACTCAATGAAGAAGAAAGCACCGGCCCCGAGGAGAACCAAGACTGCAAGCACGATGAGAACGATTCCAACCACGCCAGAACCACCGTCATCCTCGCCTGCCACCGAGATGGCGAATTCGCCTTCTTCGGTTTGGCCTGCGAATCGGAAGACTTGCCCGTCCATCTCAAAGATGACCGCAGATTTCCCTTCAACACCGAGTTGGCTCGCCGTGAGGTCCATGCTCCACGTACCGTCTGAAAGAACCCTTGTGGAGTTCAATTTTGCATTGCCGTCGGCGAAACGCACGTTGACGAGGCTCCCTGGGAGACCCTCACCTTGGAAGGTGGCCGGATCACTCACCGTGATGGCTCCCGTGTCAGCACGTTCCACGCTGAAGGACACCGCACGAACGAGGAAGTTCACCTTGAGGGAGTACGCTTTCGATTCTTGGTCGTCTTGGGCATAGAGAACCACGCCGTTGAGGGACCAGTCCGGGATGGAGCTGGTTGTTTGTGCCATGTAGGACATGGGGTCGTAGGTGAGAACGCCCGTAGAAGAAACGGTGATGAAATCGTCGTAGAAGTCGTCTTCAATCGTGCCTTCATCGTCGTAAACATAGAAACGCAAATCGTTGGATGCATCGCCCGTCCCGTCGGGGTCGGAGAAGAAATCAGCCAAATCAAACGTGACCCCACCGCCGCACCGATCGAACGAGTTCGAGTTTTCGTCACAGAAAATGGTCCATGTGCCAACCCATCCCGTTTCGTTAAACACCGGGTCAATGTTCTCTGCATCGAGCGGGTTGTTGATGGTCATTCGCCAGACGATGTCATCGGAGTAATCGTCCCCGTCGTAGGCTCGAACCGTTACCGAATACACGCGGTCGTGGACGAGGTCGGAAGTGTCCCAATTGGCCACCCAAGAGCCGTCAGCGTTGAAGGTGGTCACAGGCAACGGTCCGTCGTTTAGCAACAATCCGTTTGCAAGGTCAGTGATTTCAATCTCCACACGGGTGACAAAGCCACCAACGTCTCGGGCCACCCCGACGATCTTGGTTTCAGCAGATGCACGAACCGTATCACCGTCAATGCCACCGGATGATTGGTCGGCCGCTCCAATCCAAGAAAGTTGGAGGTTGGGCCGAATGTTTTCGTTGTTGATGGTGATGCTTCGCACCTCCACTTGACAGCCGGTGTTGTTGTCGATGCAGAAGTCGCTGTCTGCAGCCCACACGGTGACGGTGTAATCACCGCTCGGCAGGTCGCCAACATCCCATTCGTACGACCAGCTCGTTGAGCCGGCCTGGAAGAATTGCTGCTCAAAGCCGCCGGAACCCATGATGTGGAACCAAATTTGTTTGACATCGCTGCCGTATGTTCCTTGGTAGGGGTCGGAGGCCGTCCCTTGGAACAGAACCTTGCCGTTGTTGATGGTGCTCCCCGTGGTCGGAACATCCACCAGGATGGTGGGAGCCACGAGGTTCAGTTTGTACTGCCGAACCTCGACAGGAGAATAATCCAAACCGTCGTAGGAGCGGATACGGAACGTCACGTCCCCTTCGCCCTCAGGGTGAGCGGACATGTCCCAATCAAAGACCCAGTCTTTGAACGGGTGGTTGGCCATCGTGATTTCCCCACCTGAACCCGATGAATCGGATGCGGTGTACCAATCGGTTGAGCCGGGCGGTTGAATCTCAACACGCTGAATCTTACCAAACTGCGATTGAATGGCCGTGTTGTCGTTGGCGTAAGGCCATTTTGCACCGTCCCAAGCCTGCCCTGTAAGGCGGACAACGGTTGCGAAGGATGTGCCGTCCTGCTCGTTCACCCATACACTGGGGCGGAGGTTGTCAAGATTGATGACATCGTTGACCGGCCCGCTCAAGACATACGAGAGGTCTTTGGTTCCGCTTCCAAATTTAAACGCCTCAACCGTGTAGAAGGGTTTCTCTCGGTTGCCGTTTTCACAATTTGAGGTGTCGCCTGAACCCGAAACAAGGTCAAGCTCATCAACGAAGGTATCGCCATCGTTGTCAATACCGTCGGCGCAAGAATCCTCGTCAACCACGATGGGTTGTCCCGTACCGTCGTTTGAACCGGGAATAGCGGCGTTTTTGTCGCCGACGACATGGTTCCAGTTCCGGTCCAAGAGGAAGTTCGATGGCAGAGAGACTTCCTGCGTGTATCCGAGAGCGTCAGTGGTGAGTTCGTAAAGCGGCAATCCGGTAGCGTCTTTGATGAGGACGGTTGCACCAGCAACGTTCGAGTTCTTGGCTTTCACTTGATACTGAACGAGTTCACCCTCACGAACTTGGGAGCCCCAAGCCGTGTTTTGGTTTTGCACGTGGATCATCGTGGCGTCAAAGTTCTGCAGGTCTGCAAAGGAGAAGACCGTGGCGTTTTCCACCAACTCAAGGGCCAAGGGCATTTGTGCAGGAGGGAGCGCAACGGTGTCGGGGAGTTGCAGACACTCGTCTTGAACGTAAGGGCACTCGGCACCCAACCAACGGATGTTAATGGGGTAGGATTCGTTGAAGCCCGGCGAAGGAATCTGTTCAGATTGAACCGTTACCCGTGATTCGGTGATGTTGTAGACTTGAGAGACTCCCGTCCAACTGTTTCCGGAGAAATAGGCGACAGAACCGTACTTGTTTCCGTAATTGTCGTCGTGGAGGCTGATGTTTCCAGCAAATCCTCCTTGACTGTCACCGCTGTTCCGTTGAACGTTCACCAACGATCCCTTTGCCCGAATGATGTCTCCAGTGTTCTGCGAGATGGTGTTGTCAAGGATGCTGGCCGATGAACGGAACACGTGGACGGCAGGGCAAGGGAAATCGCCGCCGTACATTTGGGAATTGCATGTTCCTGAGTTGTTGGAGATGACGTTGTTGGCGAGGTAGAGGCGTGCAGCCGTTGGTGCGGGGACCTGCCAGCCTTGGTCCTGATAGTGGTACTCGCCGATGAGCACCGGCTCTTTACCGGTGTCTTGGATGGTGTTGTTTTCGACCACAACATCGGAGGTGCCGTAAATCCAAACGCCGTTCCAACCACCGACGGGGCCGATGGTGTTGCGGTGCAGTTCAACAGTCGAAGACCGTATACCAACTCCCGAACCTTCGCTGGCCCCTGAGATGGTGTTGCGTTCGGCGTAAACCTTGGCTCCGTCATAAGCGGTCAATCCAGCGCCCTCAGCGGTTACGATGGTGTTGTCCGAAACCGTGAGTGTGTGCTCAATGGTGCCCGTTGTCTTGAGGGAGTTCGTGTCCACTGCGTTGCATTTCACGTTGATGTCGGAGTTGGTCAAGGAACCTGAGCTTGATTTCATGAGCACGCCGTAGGAATTCTGCGAAATGTCCAAAGCGTCCATATCGATGTATGAATCCTCGATGAAAAGGACTGCACGACCTCCACCCTGTTGACCGCAATCGGTATCGGCTCCCGTGAAGACAGAATTCTTCACCTCAAACGTCGCGAGGATACCTGCACCTGCACCGTAAGCACGGACAGCGGCTGCATCGTAGCCCCGCCCATCAACGCCGAGTTCAAAGGTGGAATCCACGAGGGTTGGAGACGCAAAGTCAACAGCGATGACGTTGGAAGTGTTGATGTCCGTGAAGGAAAGGCCTCGTGCCGTGGTGCTCGAACCATCAAAGACCAACGCACCGTATTGAACAGATTGGAGCGAAGCGACGTAGATGGGGTAGCCATACGCGTTCTCAAAGTGAGCGTAATTGATCGATGTGATGGATTGGTCAATGGTGTCGCGAATCACCAAGCCAGAACCGCAGGCAGCGTCACCGTTCGTGAACGTGCTGGAACCGTTGATGTAACATCGGCCAATTTTGGTGTAATCGCTCGGGAGGGCCCAAATGAAGCGGGCCTGAGAAGATGCTGAGCCTGCGCTGGCGCCGCAGGCAGCGTCGCCGATGCATACAGCGCCCTTGACATCAATGAATTTTCCGAAGGGAATGTTCACCGTGGTGCCGGCGTTGATGATGAGTTTCGCACCCTCTGCGACTTCAACATCGCCTTGGAGATTCATGGTTCCCGACCAGGTTTCCACCCCGGTCACGGTCCCTTGCGTGGTCTCGTTGTTTGCGGTCACCGTGGGGAGGCTCACCATGACAGCCATGATCGAAACCATGTAGAGGAGAACGAGGGACAGAGATTTTGCTTGCTTTTTCCGGGACATGACAGATGCACCTAACTTCGCCATGAACGGGACGAATATAATACTGCGCCTCAATTGGCGCATTAAAAATATCAAAATAAGATTAAAATATCAATGGAATTTTCCTTTTTACGGAACCAAGCCGCCGGATATCGGTGAAAAATCGCTCCTTTAAACAGGAAATCCGACCCCGCGATGACCAAAGATTGAACCGAAAAACGGGCTCAGCAATCCGAAACAGCACCGATATTGGCCAACCAAGAATCCGCTTTGAGGAAGCCGTAACCGCTGCGGACATCGTGGCCGTCGGCAGACAGGGGTTGGGCAGACTGGGCTAAAGAAAGCTTGACCCGCTCGATGCAGGATGCGTCCTGGGAAGCCGAGGGTTTGAGCAGAGGTTGGTCCTCAAGGATGAGGGCTAAAGCACCCGTAACAAAAACCGTTGAGTCCGAGGTGCCGCTGCTCGAGTACCACAAATTGTCTTCACCCGTGCTGATGATGCGATGGCCTGGAGCAACGATTTCGGGCTTTTGATGCGGTGATTCTCGCTGATTCGCTTCAGCATCTTCACGGGCTCCGACAGAGGTATTACCCCAAATTTCGCCCGTTTGCGTGGTGGCACCAACCGATATCGCAAGGCGGACACTTCCGGGTGAAGCTACGTCCCCATCATCTTCCAAACCGTCGTTGCCAGCCGCCGCCACCACGAAGACACCTGCATCGGTTGCTTGTCGGGTGGCGGCCGCCGAGGAGCCTTCACCACTCCCATCGTCCCGTTCGGTACCCCCCAACGAGAGCGAAATGATATCGGCTTGGAAATCGAACTGACACCAACGAATAGCATCGGCAACGTCTTTGTCAAAGCCTGTGTTTTCTCCATCGCCATTGTCCTGAAGGGCTGCGGCCATCGCAAACGTCACGTTAGGCGCTGAACCGGTTTGATGTCCCGATGCGATAAGCAACCCCGCCATGAGCGTTCCGTGGGCAACCGCACCGTAATCAACGGGCGTGGTGGAGGTCCCAACGAAATCCTTGAACGCAATGTCTTTCCCAGTAAACGCATCGTGTGAGAGGTCAATCCCGGTGTCCACCATGCAAACGCGAACGCCCGCACCGGAGAGACCGTCCTCTTGGAGGGAGCGAATGCCTGAATCGGCAAACGCCCATTCAGACTGCGGCGGAGGCAACTCAACGATCACCCATTGGTTCTGCCACATCACCAAACTCGCTGAGATGAGCAGAGCAAAGAAAACCAGGCCACCGAGGGACCGGGGCCGACGACGGGTTCGTGCCACGGGTTCCACTGGGAGGGGAGCCCACCCCATGATTTCCGAGCGCCACTCGTTTTGGAATCCAATGACGGTGGGGTCAACGGCCGAGACGATGCTCCGGTCGGACGGTTCGGGAAGATACTCAACGTCCCGTAGGCCCCCCATACGGTTTCACCCTGCCAAGGAGCACAAGAAGTCTTGTTCCTCAAACGTGCTTCGTCAGAACTTGCTTCCACGGCCACTTCGTGCGGTTTTCACACCACCGACGATCACCAGGACGGCGAGAGCGACAATAAGAAGGGTCATCCAGATGGATTCTCCTTCGCTGTCGGTCTGGGTGTAGTATTCCAGGGAGAAGGTTTCTCCGTCGGGCAAGGAAATGGTGTCAACGCTTGACGACTCCGCTCCGGCAACTTCCACACGGATGTTGAAACGCTGGTTCCCCTGATTGAAGGTCATGTCATCAAAGACAGCCTCCACTGTTTCACCTGCGGGCACGCTGATGGTCACGGACCGTTCCGCTTGGCTTGCAGGCGATGTTGGTTCAAGGTAGACGATGACCGAAGGCGCATCAAGGAAACCGTTGTTACGAACGGGCACACGGACACTGCCCGCTTGATTGGCGACATCGTCCGAGGCCAGGACAATCGCACCTTCGTCAACATCCAACTTGATGACAGCGGCTTGCACCTTGACCACAACGGTTTGCGTTGGGAATGTTTCGTCGAGACTGTTCACATACACGGTCAAATCAAACGAGCCTTCCGTAAACGATTCGGGTGCAAAGACCGTGAATTGTTGGGTGCGTGTCTCTCCCTTGCTCAGGGTCAACGTGGACGACATGGGCGTGATGGACCAGCCCTCAAGAACTCCACTTTCAAGCAATTCAATCGTGAAGGAATCCTGGCCGTTCCCTTCGTTGGTGACGTCAAAGGAGAACTTCCGTTCCACTAGGGCAGACATGCCGATTTCTTCCGTAGCCTCGCTGATGCTGAAACCGTAGGTTTGCGGAACGAAGATCTTCGCTGATGTTTGTGTGGCTTCACCCAAATCGGTTTCCATTCGAACCGTCACGCGGTGGCCGTTCTCAAGACTCCAAGCGTCAGCAACATCAGGCAAGGTGACTTGCACCGAGACCGTGGCGGAGAGCACCGCTTCTGTTTCGTCGCTTCCGATGCCGAGCGTCAACTCAATGCTGTCCTCATAGGCCCCGCTGGTGCTGTTCCAGATTTGAACCGTCCAGAGGTCGGAATCCTGAGCCAGACCCAATTCGCCGCTCACGGTGAACACATCCACAAGTTCGGTCCCGTTGTAGTCAACGGTGTAATCAAAGGTGATGGTGTTGAACACGGATTCGTTCCCAGATGAAACAATGGCTTCAATTTCAACATCGGTTGAATCCATCACCGTAGCTTCGCTTCCAACCGAAGTTTCGTCAAAGGTCACGTCAAGGTTTGAATTGACCCGTCGGTTGTAATTGAGCGTTGCAGCAATG
>JAURDW010000036.1 GCA_030827745.1 Candidatus Poseidonia sp. | reverse complement strand
CCCGCAGCGAGAAGAACCCAAACCCGTTCGTCCATGCCCTTGCCTCGTGGGCTTACCTTCTCAAATCAGCGGTGGAAGCAGGTCAATTCCTGACCCCCTACGGGGGTCAAGCCCTAAGTCAACAATGATTTTCAAGGTCGGCGTGTGTCAGTGAGCCATGTCGGACGCCACGAATCAATTTTCTCAACTCAAAAGCGTCCTCCTCACCGCGCTGTTTCTGTGCTCTTTGGCCGCTCCACTCGCGCCAAACACCCCAGCAGAACAGGAACTCAAGGATTTTCGCCATGTCCGGCTCAACGCTGCTTTTTCCCTCACGGAAGGATCAAGTCACGAGTTTGGAGGCACGCTGGTCAACGTTGACGGCTTGGAAAACGCCGTGGTCAGAGAGGAATCCATGTTCGATTATTGGATCTCGACCGAACTCAACAATTCCAGCCTCGAGAACCACGGTACGCCTGACATGAAATTAACCCGATACGACCGGGAACATTACTGCTGGTCAACAGAAGAGGGCTCGGTCAGAACAGCGGTCCACCGTCCAAACGGGGTTTGGACTTCAAGCCTCGTTGACACGGTGACGGCGACCAACGCAACGGACCTCGTTGATTGTGCCATTGCCGTAACGGCGACCGAATTGCAACGCGTCCTTTATGCCGACGGGGACGACCTCAAAATGGGTCGGTACGCTCGAGAAAGCGCCACGTATTACGACGGGCCTCGCTGGCATACCCGGACCATCATGGAAGATGTTTCCCCCACCCATCTTGAGTTGGAAATTTCTCCTGACGGTGTTGAATGGGGGCTTGTGCGAACGGAGGACGGAGCCCTCCACCAAGTCAACTTCAGCGGTGCCTATTGGACCGCATACGTCCTCGATGAAGGACCGGTCGGTGAAGATTTTGAACTGGCCATGGACGCCAACGGAACCGCTCACGTGGTCTACAGCCGCTCGACTTCCAACGAAGTCGTGCTTTTGCGTATCACCGACGGTCAACATGATGTGCGAATTCTCGAACGAAACGCTGCCCTCGTTGACGCCTTGGGCATGGACCTTGACGCCAACGCCGTTGAACAAATCGCCACCGCCACGCAAGCAGGTTCCACGTTCACCATCAACCTCATTCGCTCCCTCGCAGGACAGGACGCAGGCCGTGTTGACCCCGTCCCTTACGACCACCGTGAAGGACCAACCGACGAAGAAGAAGGCCAACTTGAGATGGCGGATTTTAACGGAGATGGATTTGATGACCTCCTGATCAGCACCCCCACCGCAGACATGGTGGGTCTGAGCGAAAACGGGCGCGTTGAGGTCTATTACGGCTCCTCGTTGGGATTGGAGAGCGTGCCGAGCACCATACTGGCTGGAAGCGGAGACGGCGAGCACTACGGGCAAAGCGTCGATGTGGGTGACTACAACGACGATGGCATCCAGGACCTCCTCATCGGAGCTCCTGGTTGGGACCTCAACGGGACCAGCGACCAAAACGACGGTCGCCTCGTGGTTCACCTGGGGTCGAGTTCAGGTTTGCCCTCGCTGCCGTCATGGATCGTGAACGGTACCGACAACGAATCCCTTGGCGCTCAGGTGACAACGCTGCATCAGATGGCGGCACCCGATGGTCTTGCCGGATCGGCTCACGGGTACTTTTTGGAGGTCAGTGAGACGGTCACGAACTCGGGGAAAGTCAACATGTATGCAGGCGGCGAAACGGGGTTGACCCCGGTACGTAACCTCACCCAAACTGCAGACGGCTCCATGTTTGGCCGAACTCTTGAGGGGTGCGATGTCAACGGGGATGGCCTTGACGAACTCATCGTCGGAAACACAGGTACCTTCGATGCTCCCCTCTCCTATTCCTCCATTGAGTACTTCTACGGCGACGCCACAGGGTACCAAGGCACACCCGATCATGTGATGTCTTCGTTGACGCAGGGCCGTTTGTTTGGTCACGGCATCGTGTGTGCCGGCGATATCAACGGTGACGGTTACAACGAACACATCATCACCGAACCGTTCAACACGTCCGGCGAGGTGTTTGGGACCGGTGTGCTGTGGTTGTTCGACGGCACGAATTCGACGTTCCCAAGCGACCCCGATTGGCAGTATGCCCCTTCGGTGGCCAACGCCAAAGTCGGTGAAGCGATCGCCCCCGCAGGTGACATCAACGAAGACGGTTATGACGACGTGTACATCACCAGCCGCCTGAATTCAAACGCTGGTCGGTTGGAAATTTTCCTCGGCTCAGCCGACGGTCTTCGCTCCGACAAACAATTGCTGGCAGAGGGCAATTCAAGTGAACGCCTCGGCTTCAGGTTGGCGGCTGGTGGTGACCTCAACGGCGACGGGTTGGGCGATATTGTCTACTCCCAGCGGACCGAAGACAGAGGGACCGATTTTGCGTTGAATTACCCCGTGTTGACGGAACGGGATTGGGAATCGCTTTCTTTTGATTCCGTGGGCCAACTCAACGAACTGGAACTGGCCACGGCCGACCGTGGAGAAACGAGCATTGCCTATGCCTCAAACGACAGCCTGCATTCGTATGTAGGGAAATTGGAACACATGAACGACGGCTCTCCCGCCGGCCAATGGGTGGACCAGACCGTCGTCCGTTCAGCCACGAGCAGCTTCTCCGTTCGCTTTGCCGTGCAGTCTTCGGGGCTGCCCTTGCTGCTCACAGAAGACGGTGCTGGATTCCAACTTCATACCGTCATCTCGATGACGGCGGTTGAGCAGGACGTGGCCACCACGGGGACCATGGGTCAATATTTGGGCTCAAACGTGAACCAGAACAACGAGCAAGTGCTTGCTTACACCTCGGGGAGCGGGCAGCAAATCTATGCAACAGAACAAACGGCGACGGGATGGTCCACCGATTTGGTTCGGACCGGGGCCCAACTCGCCAACGGCATCGAGGTGCTCTTTGACAGCAGCGATGTGACCCACCTCGTCTACCGCCACGAAGCGACCGGCCAACTTGAGCGGGCCTCCGGAGGCGGAAGTTGGAGTTTGACGACGCTTGGTTCAGAGAACGAAGCGCTCTCCACCCACCACCCGTCCGTGATGTTGAGCAACGACACCCTTGCCGTGGCGTTGGTCGCCTCCAACGGGACCGGTACAAACCTTGCCGTCTGGATGCATGACGGCTCGACGTTGACCAAACAAGTCGTTGCGAATGCGTCCGACCTGGACACTCAACTCGCCCTCGCCACGCTTGCCAACGGATCTCTTCTGCTCGCATCGTTGAGCAACACGGGCACCTTGTCCCTTTACGAGCAATGGCCAGGCGATGACGCATGGCAGTCCCACAGCGTTCTCCAGCCGAGCGGCACGGCCAATGAATACCGCCTTGACCTCGAGGGCGGCGACCGGCCGGTGCTGGCAGTCCGGGCAAACGCGGTCTCGTCCCTCCTCGCTCCCAACAGCACGGGCGATTGGGTGGCCTTGGCCGAACGACCCGCAGCCGCCGTGGACGGGGCCTGGGATGTCCTCCACATGGGCGACCACCTCCTTTTGTTGACCAGCGACCCCGTGTCCAACCATCTCATCGTCAACACTGCTGAACTCAACGGCGTCCACTCGGGCTTTGCCCCGTGGATGTCGGTGCGGTTTGGGGACGTGGTGACCAATTATCCGGTCGATGCGGTCGTTGACACCAACGGGACCGTTCACCTCGCCTACTGGGACGAGGGCGACAACGATGCCGTTCTCCTCCGGCTGTACGCAGACCAAGACCGCGACCTCGTGTTCGACCTCGTTGACGCTCTCCCGGCGGCTGGCAACCAATGGGCCGACGGGGACGGTGACGGCTTCGGTGATAACCCGCTGGGGCCGCTGCCTGACCAATGCCCTGAGCAGTCGGGCGGTTCGTCCTACCTCGTGTACGGGTGCGCAGATTTTGATATGGACGGCTTCACGGACGATATCGACGGATGCGATTCATCTGCCGGAACTTCGTGGATTGACCGCTTCGGCTGCGAAGACCTCGACCAAGACGGTTGGTCGGACAACGGCGCCACCTACTTCGACGGTGACGTGTTCAAAGGCAACTGGAAACAGGCGCTGGACACCGATGGCGACGGCTTTGGTGACAACCACGGCACGGATTGCTGCGCCACGGTTCTCGACCCAAACGCAGGGACAGGCGACCTGTTCCCCTACATCGCTTCGCAATACGCTGACTACGACGGTGACGGCTTTGGTGACAACGACACCGACAACGTGTACGGTGATTTCTGCCCATGGGACTACGGAGTTTCATGGCGAGACCGCAACGGGTGTCTCGATTCGGACGGTGACGGTGCCAGCGACGCTTCGGATGAAGGCACCTTCTTTGAATGGAACATCGCCGACGGCGCCGACGTTTGGCCGTTTGACCCAACGCAATGGGCCGACACCGACGGCGACGGGTTCGGGGACAACCAATCCGAAAACGCCACTCACCCCGACCGCTTCCCTCAGCGCGTTGTCGCTGCCAACGACTCGGACGGTGACGGGTACGCTGACAACTGGACGGCATTTGCAACGATGGACGATGACAACGACGGGGTGGTGAACCTCAACGACATGTGCGTGGACTCAAACCCCTCGCTTCCAATCGCCTCAAACGGATGCGACGAGGAACAATCGGCCAACGCCACCTTCCCCAAATCCTCTTACAAAGAGGGCCTTGAATTGGACCAATGCCCAGAACAGTGGGGCAATTCGACCTTCCCTGTTTTTGGATGCCTTGACTCCGACGGCGACGGATTTACCGACCAGTACGGCTACGAAGAAAACGAGACCAGCGGTTTGCGAGAAAATCAAGTTGGCGATGCCTTTCCCTTTGAGAAAACGCAATCCTCGGACATTGACGGGGACGGATTTGGCGACAATCAGAACGGCGAAAATGCAGACGAATGCCCGTTTGAATTCGGCGTTCTCAACGGCACGAACGGCGTTGGTTGCCGCCTCATTGACCTCGAGGACAACGACGGTGACGGCCTCATCAACGACCTCGATATCATCTGTCCGAATTCTCCACCCGGCGAGACCGTGAACGAACAGGGCTGTGCCCAATCTGAACTTGACGACGACGACGACGGCGTGAAAAACAACGCTGACCTCTGCTCAAACACACCAACGGGCATCGCCGTTGACGCTGACGGGTGCACCGAAGAGCAACGGACATCGGATTCCGACGGCGATGGACTGAACGATCCAGATGATGCTTGCCCGAACACCGAAGCAGGTCAAAACGTTGACGAAAACGGCTGTTCGCAAGCCCAGCGGGACAGCGACGGGGATGGGCTGTCGGATTTGGAGGATGCGTGCGACGACACGCCCCCCGGATTCCCCATCCTTGCCAACGGTTGCACCGATGAAAGCGCCTTGACGATGGACCTTGACGGCGATGGCTTTGCTGGACCTTACACCTACGACCTCGACAACGAGACCGGCCTTCATGTCAACCAAACCGGTGACGCTTTCCCCACCGACCCCACGCAATGGTTCGACCAGGACGGCGACGGCTACGGCGACAACAGCGAGGGCAACAACGCCGACGAATGCCCGACGGAAAACGGGACTTCCTACATCGATTTCCTGGGATGTTACGATGACGGCGACGGTTGGCGTGATGCAAACGAACCCGAGGCAACCCGAGGCAACCCCACCCAGTGGAAGGATTCTGACTTCGATGGATACGGTGACAATTGGGGCGACCCGTCTTGGACGGCCCTGCGCGACCCTTCGTGGCCAGGTGAGTTCGTCGAGGGAGCCGTAAACGCTGACCTTTGCCCCAAAACCACCGTTGGACTCACCGTTGACGAAGAGGGTTGCCATCCGACAGAACGCGACTCGGACCTTGACGGTGTTGTTGATGCAGAAGACCAATGCCCCAACGACCCCAAGGGTGTTGACGGTTACGACGACGGTTGCCCCTATGTCGCCGTCTCCGGTGACGATGAAGCGGGGGTGTTCGGATTGGATGCAGGCATGCTGATGATCGCCGGCGGTGGAGTTGGCCTCGTCCTCGTGCTGGGGCTCTTGGTGTTGTTGCGGTCGGGTCGTGAGGAAGACGACGATGAAGACGACGATGACGATTTCTTTGACGACGACGAAGAGGAAAGTTTCCTTGATAAATTGGATGCAAAACGAGCTGCTCCCGCTCGCTCTCGCCCTTCCCCGGCACGATCACCACAGGCCTCAAGCGGCTCAAGCACCGCTCGAGCACCGCCTTCACGGGGAGGGCCGGGAGGTCCACCTAAAGCGAAGTCTGGGGGCCCGCCCAAGCGCAGCCCCGGTGGACCTCCTCGCTCCGGTTCACCTCCGGGACAGGCGTCATCACCTGCTCCTGCTCAAAAAGTAGCCAAGAAGAAATCCGTGACCTCGGTTGAAGACGCCCCTTCCACGAAGGTTCGGAAAGCAAAAATTCAAGTTGATTTGAGTATTTTTGAGGATTGGCAAAGCGAGGACAGAGCATCCGCCGTTGACTGGGTCGTCGGGGCCTTTGCCGACGGCGAACAGGAGCGCAACGTCTTGATGCAACTCCAAGAAACGGGTTGGACTGCGGAGCAATCTCGAGCAATTTGCAACCTTGCAAAAAACAACGGTGCTTGACAACCGTCATGAGGTCTTAAATGAAGGTCATGCTTGGCAAGAAAAGGGAGGATAAACCGTGAGTGACGATGCATCTGGCAACTCAACCGGTATTGAGGTTGATGATGCAGCGGCGTATTTCGGGGTGACGGAATCTTCCGATGTGTTGCACGCCATGATGGCGATGCCAAGGGACCAGGCGATGGTTCAGTTTTTCCACGTCCTCTCAGACATTGTTTTACGACCAGGTGATTTTGATTTTGAGGCCGCCAGTGAACGGATGCAATGCGAGGGCGGGGAGATCTACTACCTTGTCGCCGGGCACCTCGGTCTGATGAGTATGCCCGACCCCCTTCTTCAAAGCCTTGGCATGCCGGATTCGAGCGGTGCTGTGGGCGGCGAGGCGCTCCCTTCACTGGCCGGTGAACAAAAAACTCAGTTGGAGGGCTTGGCCGACCCCATGCGGATGATGAAATTGTTCGCCGTAGCCCATCAGACCGGTGGTGGCGATGAAGTCATCAAGTACCTCAGTTCGCTGGATGCATTGCTGGCCAATATTGGCGGTTCCGTTGATGCCCTGGTCACCATCAACAAAGAATTGGATGCAGCCCTCGATGTCGCCGGTCATGTCGTCCCCATCGCCTCGCTCGCCACCGCATCGGCTTCAGCAGCAACGGTTGAGATTCCAGAAGGCCTCGAATTGCCCCAAGCCCCCGACCCCGCTCCTCCGGCTGCAGAACCCACGCCAGTCCCTCCTTCGGTGACGGCCGAAACGGCCGCAGCCCCTCCCGTCGACATCGTCCCGCTTCCGGGTGCAGAACCTCCCGCCCCCGCCCCGGAAGCCGAGTCCGAGCCGGTCCCTTTGCCGACGGTGGCTTTGCCCAAAGTGGAATCAGCGCCGGCCGAACGGGAAGTGGTGAAGGCCGAAAACGAGCGAGCAGCGGCTCGTGTCACGCATGATGCGTTTGCTGGAGCATTCAGTTCTGAACTTGAACCGGAGCCAACCCGCGCCGTACCCGAAGGCACCGAACTCGCAGCTGAACCTGCGAATCAATCGCTTGGTTCAGACGAGGACGGCGAAGAATTCGTCAGCGCAGCCGAACATTTCATCGCAGCCGATGAAGACGGAAGCGGGGCTTTGGATGTCGAAGAGTTGGCACGGGCAACCGGCACCTCTGCTGAGGAAGCAGCGGCCTTGCATGCTGAAGCCGACACCGACGGCGACGGCGTCGTCTCGCTATCAGAATTTATCTCATCGCCTGCTGCGGAAAAAACCGCCTCGCTACCAAAACCAGTGGCTCCTGTTCGCCGTCCGCTAGGGAACCCCCAAGCGAACACGTCCCAACCGGTCCAGCAACGGCCGCCCCCGCTCGCCCAGCCTCCCGTGCAGCAACCCGTTCAACAACCCCCGCCGCAACAGGGCTGGCAGCAACCCCCGCCGCAACAGGGCTGGCAGCAACCCCCGCCGCAACAAGGCTGGCAACAACCCCCTCAACGCCCGCTCGTTGAACCGACCATTCGCTCTGGAGTGCACTGCCGTGGCTGCGGTGTGGGCTTGGACCCGTATTGGCGGTTTTGCCCGGTTTGTGGCCAGCAAAATCTGGGGTACTGAATCAATTCACAATGAACGACCCGTCTTCAAGGAGAGGTGAGTCGTCAAGCCAAATGCTGGGTGCGGCAAGCACGCCAGAAATCTGAATCCCGACGGCGGCCGTTCCTCCCAATGTGGTGTTGTCGCCGATGGAAAAATAGGCTGTTCCGAGGCGCTTTTCGTCTTCAAGCACATTTCCAAGCAAGCGGGCGTTGGGGTTCATGCCGAAGCCAAATTCAGCTACCGTCCATACATTTTCTTGGTCCTTCGCCTTCAAGCGCTTCGCCGCCTCACCGAACGTTTGGCGGATTTGAGCAGCAGCCGTACCGCCCTTTACATCCACGATGAGGCCGTTTTCAACTTGGAGGATGACGGGTTCGTCAACGAGGGCGGAGTCCCAGGAACCGTCGATAACGATGGTGCCGTTCATGGTTCCTTCCCGCGGAAGCGTGAAGATCTTCCCCGCAGGAAGGTTGGTGAGCATACGTGGACGGTTGCAGACGCCGTTATCGTCCAGTTTCCATTCTCGCCAGTTGACTTCAAAGGTTACGTTTGTTCCAGTGTTGGATTTGACATTGATGATGCGCTTTCGTCGGAGCAAGCCGTTCATTTCACCTATGTTTTTCTTGATGATGTTGAAATCAGCGGCCATCCCACCCTCGGTGAACATGTCAAGGGTCATGCCGGGCATGGTCGCCACCCTGGCGCCGTCCTTGATGGCCTGACGCACCGCCCTGGTGTGCGTGAGGGAATACTTGGTTGGGGCGATGACCACCTGTTGTTGCCGCATCAAGTTCGCCACCGGTGAAGGGGGCTCGTCCCCATGATGCCGTCCTTTCGGCATCACGATGAGCAAAACTCGGTCGGAGCGGAGGCTCGCTGCGTCGTGCAGCGCTTGGCCAATTTCGGTGGTCGTAGGGTCGCAAACGATCAGAATGTTCTCGCCTCGACGAAGGTCCATGCAGGTATCGATGACCGTCAGGGCGCTCTTGGCCATGCGTTCAGTGTGACCAATTTCTTCGTCACCCTCGCTGTCCGCCTGAGCAGGCTCAAGGTCTGCCAGAACGGCTTCAGGCTGTCCTTCTGCGAGGTCAAGAATTTCCTCAATATCGCTGTCAATGTCCAACCCTTCCCCTTCCTCAGAGCCGTTCCGGCGGAAGGGGAGGGCCATGTTTACTGTAGAGTTCAACCGTTCTTCAATGTGTGCTTTTTTTACGAGAAATCTGTTCACTTCATCAGCGGTTCAGCAAAGGGGAGCGTTGAAGAAGCACGGGTTCCTCAAACCGCCATGGACCTCTATGAAGAGTTTCTCAAGCGCGTGCAAGACATCCACCGTCTCGGCGCCCTCCAAGGGCATCTTGGATGGGACCAAGAGGTGTTGATGCCAGCGAAGGGCGCTCACTCGCGAGGCGAAATGATGGCGTGGCTGGCCGGTCAACGCCACCAACAATTGACCGATTCTCGGATGGACGAACTTCTTACGGCCCTCGAAACCCTCTCGCTCGATGCGGACCAAGCGGCGAACGTTCGTGAGATGCGGCGCATGCACGACCAAGCCGCTTGCCTTCCCCAGGCTTTTGTCGAGACCTTTGCGCAAGCACGTTCTGAGGCTTTGGTCGCATGGCAGGAAGCGCGTGCGGCTTCTGATTTTGAAGCGTTCAAACCTTCGCTCGAACGGTTGATCGCGCTCACTCGAGAGAAAATCGACCTCCTTGGCGTGACCTCAACACCGTACGACGTCTTGCTTGATGAATACGAAGTCGGGATGACGGTGGCGGATTATGACCCGCTTTTTGCTGGCTTGAAAGCCCGTCTCGTGCCTCTTTTGCAGGCCATCACGACGGCCCAATCGTCGGTTTCCGAACCTGAACTTCCGCCAGACCTGCGGTTTCCCGTGGAGGCTCAGAAAGCGTTCTGCAAAGCGGTTTCAACCAACATGGGCTTTGATTTTGAGGCCGGAAGAATGGACGCTTCCACCCACCCGTTTTCCGCAGGGCTTTGGCCCGGCGACACACGATTCACCACGCGGTTTGATGAAGCCGACCCGTTTTCTTGTCTCTACGCCGTGATGCACGAAACGGGGCATGCGCTATACGAACAAGGATTGGACCACGACCATCGTTTCACTCCACGAGGAGGGGCGGTCTCCTTGGGGGTTCATGAGTCCCAAAGCCGCTTTTGGGAAAACCAAATTGGACGAACCTCGGCGTTTTGGAAAGCGGTCTTGCCTTGGTTCAAGTCGTCTTTCCCCGATGCACCAGAATGGGGTGAGGACGTCCTCAACAAGCTCGCAAATCGGGTTGAGCGAGGGTACATACGCGTGGAGGCGGATGAAGTCACGTACAACTTGCACGTCATGATTCGGTATGAAATCGAAAAGCAATTGTTCAACGGTGACCTTGATGTTGGTGATTTGCCTGAGGTGTGGAACGGGATGTTCAAAGAATGGTTTGACCTTGATGTGCCCGAGGATCGATTGGGTTGCCTCCAGGACATTCACTGGTCCATGGGGGCGTTCGGTTACTTCCCCACCTACACCCTTGGGAACCTTTACGCAGCTCAGCTTTTGGAAGCCATGCAGAGCGATCTCGGTGACCTTGATGCGCAGGTGGCTTCAGGCGAATGGGAGCCCATGCTTGCGTGGCTCCGGCCGCGTATTCATCAGCGTGGAAGTCAGGTCACACCCGCCCAGCTCATTGAGGAAGCCACGGGGAGTCCACCGAGCCCCGAACCGTTCCTTCGCTACGTGGAAGAAAAGTACGGCGCCCTGTACAATCTTGGTTAAGACCAGGGCATCATGACCAGCGGTGTGCCTGCTTGACCGGGTTCAACCAGCACTCGCCCTTTTTGGCCGGTGGCTTCCGTTCGCTCAAAGACAGGAACGCCGGCAACGACGGTCACCTGCGACCATCCAACCAATTCTCGGCCACGGAACGGGCTCCAGCCAACACGGCTCCAAACCAAAGCGTCGTCAACCGCATGGGGTGTTGCCATGTCCACGAGGACGACATCACCGTCAGCGCCCTCCTCAAGGCGCCCCTTCCCGACCATGTTGTAACACTCTGCGACGTTGGTTGACATCCACCGAACCACGTCTTCGACCGTACACGCACCGTCGCGAGCGTGGGTCAGCATGACGGCCAACGAAGTCTCAACGCCCGGCATGCCGCTTGGCGCATCGGGGAAACCGGCCGCCTTGGCTTCCAAGGTGTGGGGTGCATGGTCGGTGGCGATGCATTGAATGGTGCCTTTCTTGAGTTGGTCCCAAAGTTTCTTTCGGTCCGCAGCGTATCGAATCGGAGGGTTCATTTTCAACCGTGTCCCCTCTCGTGACACGTCCGTCTCGTCAAACGTGAGGTGTTGGGGAAGGGTTTCGGTCGTGATGATCGCTCGCTCGTCGTCAACTTCGGAGGGCAGAGCCGTGATGCCCTCGAGCCAATCGGCTTCGAGGCCGCTGGTGAGGTGAAGGACGTGCAGTCGGTGGCCGGATTCTTGGGCCAATTCAACAGCCAACTGAGTCGCCAAAAGGGCGGTGACATCGTCTCGCCACTCGGCATGGGCGGCCATGTCCGTGCGTCCTTTTACGGTTTCAAAGCGTTCGATCAAGCGCTGCTCATCCTCGGCATGAACTGCAATAAGCCCGCCAGTTTGGGAAAAAATCTGCTCAAGGGCTTCCCTTTCGTTGACCAGCAAGGTGCCGGTTGAGGAACCCATGAAGACCTTGATGCCGCAAATCCCCGGGATGCTTAACGGCGTTTCAGGAGTGCCCACCGCCTCCTGCAAATCCGCTACGTTATCGGGTGTTGCACCGATGAAGAAACCGTAGTTGTTAACACACTTTGAGGCAGCAGTGGCGAGTTTCATGTGCATGCCTTCGAGTGTGGTGATGGAGGGTTTGTTGTTGGGCATGTCGAGGAACGAGGTGATACCGCCGCTCACAGCTGCCGCAGAACCGGAGCCCAAATCTTCCTTTTCGGGCTGTCCTGGGTCACGAAAGTGGCACTGAGGGTCAATCATTCCGGGCAACAGGTGCAAGCCTCGTCCGTCGATGAAGAGTTCATCCTCCAACGGTTGAAGCGCTGTTCCCAAAACGACCTTCTCAATGCGCCCTTCCCGGATTCGGAGGTCACCGACGCCCGTGGTGTCGGGCAGGACCATCGTTGCGCCGTGAATGAGCATGTTGCCGTTCATGTTGGTGTTCTCCAAATGGACGGGGGAAGCGTGGGCTCATCAACATGATGCAGGTGGCGATGGTTCAGCGGCGAGCGGATTTTGGCCGGAAGGCGTTGCACACGTCTTCGTTCATGTCGATGTACGGGCCTCCCATCAAATCAACGCAGTAGGGGACGGCCCGCCAAATTTCATCAATCGTTTCTCGGATGGCCTTCGGGCGGCCGGGCAGGTTGAAGATGAGGCTCCCACCACGCAATCCCCCTACCTGTCGGGACAGGATGGCGGTGGGCACGAAGGCGAGAGAGATGCTTCGCATTTGCTCACCAAATCCAGGCATCATGCGGTCACAAACCGCTTCCGTCGCTTCGGGTGTGATATCCCGGGGAGCCGGCCCAGTGCCTCCGGTGGTCACGACCGCACTGCACCCCATCTCGTCACAAAGTTCGATGAGGGCTGCTTCGATGTTTTCTTGTTCGTCGGGAACGCACCGGTAATGAGCGGTCCACGGACTCTTGATGGCCTCGCTGAAAAACGAAAGGATGGCGGGTCCACCCTCATCATCGTATGTTCCTTGACTGGCACGGTCGCTCACGGTCACAATTCCCAAGACGGCGTGATCGCCCACATGGTCGCTGGTCGCCATCCCCTCGGTGATACGTTCCATGCCTCCACCCTACTGGTCCCCGTATTTGGCGACGATGTCGGCGTGGAAATTGTCCAGGAGCGTGTCTTCAAACAATTCGGTTTGCCGTCGCATTTTGGTGGAGCGAATGTGAAGCACGGCCATCAAAATGAACACACCGATGACCAACGGAATGAACACCTCAAGCTTGTATTGGTGCATGAACTTCACAATTCCCTCAGCGGTGTAAGCCCAGGTTATCGAAGCGATGGAGCCGCCGATTAAGGTGGCGATGAGGACGCGCATAAACTGCATCCGTGAGAGCAAGCCGAGCATCGCCCCCACCAAGACCCCGGACGCCATGAACGGAATCCAAACGAAGAATATGAGGCCCCAAAAACCCCATTTGTTGATCATTTCGCGCTTTTCGTTGGCCATGTATTCAACCGTTGACAAGGTGTCGCCAAGGAATTTGGTTTGCAACATGCGTCCGCCAAGCCCGTCTTGCCGTGCCACGGCAACGATACGGTCGTCGTCGGTTTCGGACCGGCGCTCAACCCGGCCCGCTCCCGCTCGGTCCGCCAGCGTGGAAACTTCGTTTCTCGTTTTCACGATGAGTTCTTGAGAGCCGAGCAAGTCCTCGTTCCGGTCGTGAATAAAGCGGAACAACTCGTCTTTCATCTGTGTGGATGTTTTGCGGAATCGGAAAAAAGCGAAGCGTTGGGTGGGTCGGTAGATGACCGAAACGAAAACGACCCGGTCATCACTGGTGACGACGGCTCCTTTCATCTCGACGTCGTTGCGACGGGTGAAAAACAGGTCCAAGCTGTCACGGACATCGTCTTCAATTCGGGAGAGGGAGTGAAGTTCGGAAAAGAACGAGGAGTAATCTTGGCGTTCGTTCAACGCATCTTCGTTGTCCTCTGACCGTGCCCCAATACCGACGCCAGAATCAAAATCAACGTTCTGACCTGCCCCGATGACGCGAACATTCAGTTGGACCGGCTTGTAAACGCGGAAGATGGCGAATTCTTCAAGCAGGTTTCGAAGCAATTCAGCACGCACCTCCTTTGAGTCGGAAAGCGTGCTCTCGGTGTTTTGGTACGCGACCATAATGTCGATGGACAAATCCCGTATTTCGGTTTTGAACAACTCGTCGTCAATGTCGATGCCCAGCTGTTCTCCGACCGTGTAGGCGGTGTCCTCAACGAGTCGCTGGATGTGGGCTCGAGAGAGGATATCGTCGGTGTCTTGGTGGTAGACTTTGTACATCAGCGGGTAGATGACCAACAGCGAGATGATGGAAAGCGAGAGCGAGATGAACGCCATCCACCACGCTGGAATGCCTGCAGCGCCGCCAGTAAGCATGGCGGTCTCTCGCCCTCCGCCGATTTCCGCACCCATCAGGAGATAGCCCCAATCACCGAGGTCTTGAACGGACCAGCACGACCGAGGTCCAGCGTCTTCAATGCGAACATCAGAATGTTCTGCATCGTCAACAAAGGGTAAGAATGCCAGCGCTTCCTTGGAAATCGTGTGTTCGAAGGCGACCGTTGAGGTCAGCGGGCCGACGACAACCGCAGAAGCCGACGATTTGTTCTCCCGAACCGTGACTTCAAATTCGAGTTCATAATGCCCTTCGGAGAGTTCAGAATAGGGTGCCGAGAAGTAGGCTCGGCCGTGATTTTGGTCGGCTTTGTTGATGATGCGGGTCGTGCCGTTTGCCCCGTAGTCCTCGTCGACCATGGACAAGGTTTGGTCGTTGATGACTTCGTAGAAGGAGTAGTTGAGAAAAGCCACGCCGTTGGGGAGGTTATGGCCTGCAATGGAAAACAATTCTCGGTCGGGGTCGGGGAAGATGTTCAACCACGGCTCGTCGGTGATCTCTTCGCACTCATCGCCAATGTCAAGAAAGGTGGTGGAGGCGGTGTGGTCCAAGGCGGTTGAGTCACCCAACGCCCCAGAAGACATTCCGAAGAGGAGCAAGGCGAAGACGGCACCGTAGGCAAGCCCGCCCAAGAGGACAAAATCCTCGATTTTTGAGAGAAACATCCGACCTCCACCCTGGCGGCGCTGGCGGATTTCTTGGAGTTCCTTGGCCTCTCTGTCCTTGGACCGAGCGTGGTCGTCGTGGGTTTCGTTGGCGGTGGACTCAACGCTGCTGTCCTTCGCCATGATGGGACGATGCCCGCCCCAGTTCAAGAATGCTTTTCCTTTTCTCCCTCGGAATCCGAGGAAAGCATTTCGTTCTATAGATTTAGGATTCGGGATGGAATCGCCCTGCTTGGCCTTGTGTTGGTGGGTTAGGCCGGACTTGAACCAGCGACCTCGGCATCTTCAGTGCCGCGCTCTCCCAACTAAGCTACTAACCCGTGCAAGGTTGGCGAATGCCCTCGCCATATCAAGCCTTCCGATGGGTTAGGGTGTTGGCCACCCCCACGATGCGATGCTCACTCGGCGTCCTTGAGCGTAGCTGATTGAAAGGCGAAGAGGTGTTCCAACCCGGCATCGGCGCCTTTCAAGAGGGCGTGAAGTTCATCGGCAGAGAAGGTCGATTCCTCTCCAGTCCCCTGGACTTCGACGTAACGGCCATCGCTTGTTTTGATGACGTTCATATCGACATCGGCGTTGGAATCGAGGATGTAGTCCAAATCCAAAAAAACCTCGCCATCAAGAAGACCAACGGAAACCGCTGCAAGGTCGTGAGGAAGCACGGCTGCCTCGTGGTTGGCTTGTTCAATGGCGCTGAGTTGAGGGGGTGTCCACCCTTCTTTACGTTGTTCAAACGTGGGGCGAAGGTCAACGGGGAGGCAGTCGCCTCGGGCGATCAGTCGGCGGACGGCAAGGCGAAGCGCGATGTTCGCCGCCGTGATGGAGGCGCAGCGTGTGCCGCCGTCGGCGTTCAAAACGTCGCAATCCACGTTGAGCGCTACCGGTCCGAGGGCCTCGAGGTCAACAGCGGCGCGAAGAGAACGGGCGATGAGGCGTTCAATTTCCTGCGTGCGCCCTTTGGCTCCGTTGCGTTCACGACGGAATCGTGAATCCGTGGAGCCTGGCAGAAGCGAATACTCGGCGTGAACCCATCCTTTGGTGGCGTCCCGAGGAAACCATCTCGGCAAAGAGGCCTCTTTGGTGCAGCACGCTAAAACAACGGTGTCGCCTTGTTTGTACAGCACGGAGGCAAGGGCGTTGGGTGTGAAATCCAAGGTGACCTCGGGTGTTCGCATTTCATCGGAGGCTCGGGAAAGGTTGAGTTCAGTTTTGAATTTCGCCATGCCACGCCCAGCAGGTGGGCCTCATCAAGGCTTCTCAACGGTGGCCTACGGCCGTGGGCATGTTCAAGGCATGCGTTGGAATGGCCGGTGCATGAGCCAACCTCAGGCTGTGATTTGCGCCGTTGCCCGAACACCCATTGGAAAATTCATGGGAACCCTCGCCCCTCTCAGCGCCGTTGATTTGGGCGTCTTGACGGTGAAGGAATTGCTTTCCAGAGCCGGCGTTGATCCCGCCTCGGGCGTGGTGGACGAGGTGCTGTTCGGCCAGGTGCTCCAGGCCGGTGCAGGTCAAAACCCTGCTCGGCAAGTCGCTCTTGGGGCAGGATTGCCCGTTTCCACACCCTGTGCGACCATCAACAAAGTCTGTGGGTCCTCTCTCAAGGCGGCCATGATGGCTGCGAACAGCATTCGCGCCGGTGAGTACAAGGCCATCGTCGCCGGCGGTATGGAAAGCATGAGCAACGCTCCACAATTGTTGATGGGTCAGCGAACTGGAACGAAGATGGGCGATTCCAAACTCGTTGATTCGATGATTCACGACGGTTTGTGGGATGTCTACAACAACGTTCACATGGGAACAACGGGAGAAACCGTCGCCAAGGAATGCAGCATCAGCCGGGAAGCCATGGACGCTTTTGCAGCTCGTAGCCAACAGCGTGCTGCCTTGGCGTGGGAAAACGGCTGGTTTGAGTGGGAAACCTTCAGCGTTGAAATTCCTCAACGCCGCGGGGACCCTGTCGTCTTGAACACCGACGAAGGGGTTCGGGGCGGGACCACGGCAGAATCGTTGGCGCGCCTGCGCCCCGTCTTTGACCGGGAAGGAGCCGTCACGGCGGGGAATGCGAGCACCCTCAACGACGGTGCAAGCGCCGTTCTCATTGCCGAGGCTGACTTTGCTCGCTCCCAAGGATGGGAGATTCTGGCCACGATTGAGGACTACTGCACGTCGGGCGTTGAACCCGCTCGCGTCATGAGCGCCCCCATACCCGCCGTCAAATCTTTGCTCGAGCGCAACGGGTTGGACGTGTTGGACGTGGATGTGTACGAACACAACGAGGCCTTTGCCTCAGCATCGTGTGCCGTGGCTCAAGAAGTGGGCATTCCCGACGACCGATTCAATCTCCACGGAGGCGCCGTGAGTTTGGGGCATCCGCTCGGCGCGAGCGGGACACGTTGCTTGATTACCCTGCTCGGCGTCATGCGTCGCCTCGAGGCCAACTCAGGCATCGTGACGCTTTGCCTTGGTGGTGGAAACGCCGTGGCCATGTACGTCAAGAGGCCGTGAACGGGGCAACGTAGCCCCTTGCCGAGGGTAGCGTTAGCACCTACCCACTGCAAGCCCATCGTATTATCATAAGATTGCAAAGGGTAATCCGATGAACCCTTCGTATGCATCCGATTCAACCGAGTATTGCTTCATACTTTCACAAATTTAATTTGTAATTCAAAGGTATTTTTTGTATAATACAAATTTATATGCCTAATAGTTTACGGAGAGACATGGCCCTGAATCCAAACCAGATCGCTGAGTTACTCAAATTACGTGCCCTCGGGTGGAGTCAATCCGAGATTGCAGAGAGGTTGAATACTTCTCAGCAGGTCATCGGTTATCAACTCAAAAAACTCAAGGAACAATCCAAGAAAAAGGGTACTGACGAGGTGTTCAATGCAGCCCTTATCGGTGGACTCGCGGGAGCTGCCGCAGGAATTGGGATTGTGGCTTTACTAGAATTGTTGAAAGACACAAAGAAATGAAGGTGAAAACATGACCGAAGAGAAATTCTATGATTACATCATTGATGGATCAAAC
>JAURDW010000035.1 GCA_030827745.1 Candidatus Poseidonia sp. | reverse complement strand
GAAATCACGGGCGGGGTGTTGATGCCCGTGTTGTTGCTGTTGCCGCCCGTGTTGTTGCCGTTGCCGCCCGTGTTGTTGCCGTTGCCGCCCGTGTTGTTGCCGTTGCCGCCCGTGTTGGTGTCGCACGCGTCGCCGATGCTGTTGTTGTCAGCATCGCTTTGATCGGTGTTCTGAACCATCGGACAATTATCGCTGTTGTCGCCCACGCCATCGCTGTCGCTGTCGCTCCATTCGTTGGGATCGTTGGGGAAGGCGTCCAAGGCGTCCTCAACTCCATCGTTGTCGCTGTCGCTCGTGGTGGTGTTCTCACCGGTGTTGTTGCCTGGGACAAGGAAACAATCCGGCCCATCGTCATCCTCAACAAAAAAGGCTCCGTACGTGGTGTCGAAGACTTTCAAACGTGCTTCATAACAGTAGGTTCCGTCGTAGGGCAACGAGTCAATCTGCAAGTCCCATGCCCCGGCAGTTGGATAGAGGTCTCGCATGGGGAACGCAACGTGGCCGGGTCCGTATTCCACCGCTTGCCACCAGGAGGGGAAGTTTCCTGCGCCCTGCGCACTCCAACTTTGGACCATCGTGTTGGTGTTCGTGTGGTTCAGCCACACTTCGTACCACATGCTGACATTCGTTGGCGTCCAACACACCTCGATAAACGCTCTCACTTCGTCGCCTTGACCGTATTGGCCGGACACGTTGTAGATGGCAACCTCACCATCGATGGTTGCGTTTTGGTCGAGGCTTGAACAATCAAGTTGGGTTTGGGTGGTTGGTCCGGTGTTGTTCCCTTGCGAAGAGCCAACGGTGAAACACGTGTCGTCTTGGGTAAGCCAGGTCGTGGTATAGTTGGCGTCAACGTGGAACAGATTGCCGTAGAAGCAGTACGTGCCGTTGGAAATGGGTGCCCCGTCAATGGTGTAATTCTGCCACTCTGTGCTCGTGTTGGTGTAGGCCATCCACGTTGCGTTTCCTTCGTCCACCATGGATTGAGCCTCGTCATACAGTCCCCAATCTAAGTGGTACATTTCGCCGATGACCAAATCAGAACTGGTCAAACTCGCCATAAGCACATCGCCCATTTCAAACGATTCATTGGAGGTGTCGATGTCCAAGGAACCGCTGGAGAGGTTGCCGTTGCTGGCCACATACGAGAAGTTGTAGACCGAATCGGTGATGAAATTCCACCCGGACGCATTGTTGTCCCAAACCGAGAGCTTCGCCAAGAAAGCGTAGTTCCCTTCGTCGAAGGCAGCGTGGTTGACGGTCAAGGAGTCGGAGGTGCTGTTCACCTGCCACGAGGTGTTGTCTTGAGCCACAATGGTCCAGTTGGACGTGTCATACACCGTCCATTCAATCATGGTGGTCGAACCAAGCAGGTTGCAGTAACTGTTCACGGTGCTCTCGAACATGTCACCAGCGTTGAAGATGCTCTGCCATGAATAGGCGTAGACAGCGGTGTAGTTGGAATCGTAACCGCATCCGGTGTTGGATTGGTTGCCTCCTCCACTGTTGTTGGCAAGCACGGTGATGGTGGTGGTGTAGTTCATCAGAAGATCATAATTTGAGCCGTAATACGCGTCCACGGTCAACTCGTAGGTTCCCGCCGGGATGTTGGGCACCACAATGTGGTGAATGTCGCTCAGACTGTTCGCCGTCCATGTCCAGTTGCCCGAGGCAAGCCAGGTGGTTGAGTTTGAAATTCCGTAATACAACGCCATGGTGGTGTTCAACAGGTTGCAGTTGGTGTAGACGGTAGCGTTGAGGGTGTCGCCGTCGTAGGCTGGCATGGGTGAATACCAGCTTGAAAGAGAGAACGACGAGGCGTTCGTTCCACAGTTGGTGCTGGTGGCGTTGGACCAGACTTCGAAAGTGAAATTGGACGATTCAACCGGGGAGCCGTTGGCGAGCGTCAGGGCGGTTGAAAATGTGTAGAAGCCCTCCGTAAGATTGTGGATGACGAGGTTGATGTCATGGAAAATACCCGAACCGTCGCTGAAGAGATGGACGTTTTGCCAGGTCGCCGTGAAGTTGTCCCAACCCGTTTGGAACATGGTCGAGGTGTTGTGGTTGAAAAGCTCCCACGCAAAGCCGTAAGAGGTCCCGATAACCGGGCATTCAATATCCGGCGTTGGATAGATTGAATCGCCGATGAAGTAGTTGAAAGCGCTTGACGAGGGCATATCCACAGAAACGAGCGTGTCGTTGTAGCCACAAACCGTTGTGGTGTTCGTTGAGTTGACTTCAAACGTGTTGGTCACGTTGGCAAGGAAAGACCATGAAGTGTTCTGCAATACCGAGAAGTGCCCGAACAGCGTGTAATTGCCAGTATCCATGTAGTGCAGGTGGATGTCAACTTCGTTGAAGTGGTCGGTGTGGTTTGGGTGGTAGGTGACGCTTGATGTGTTGGTTTCAAAAAATCTGCTTCCAGAGTCGATGACCCAGCCGTTTGCATTGTCAATGATGCCGTAAGACACCATGTAGGTGTTGTTCCAAATCCCGCAATAGGTGTCGAGATACGCCGAGACGGTGTCGTGTCGGTTCCAGACTGACTGATAGGCTTCGACCTCAAAGGAGACGTTCGAGGCGTTCGTGCCGCAGTCCACGGTGTTGCCTGCATGCTGAGGCGCTTTGGGTTCGTCCAACAAGGCGGTGGGTTCGGGGGCAAAAATCGCTGAAAAGGTCGAAAGAACCAACATCAAGGTCAGCATAAGCACACGAGCATTCATGGCCATGGGGAGTTTTGGAAAGGATATAAACTCATCCGAAAATGTGCCAAATGGCGTCGTTAGGCGGCACCCCGGCCCGGCCAAACCAATCCTCAAGGCTGAAGTCTTTGCTTTTGGAAAGCAATTTGGCTCGTTCTGCCACCAAATTCCACGCCGATTTCTTGCCGATCCCGGGAATTGCTTCGAGTTGCTTTTCCGTGACGGTCAACGGGTCAAGGCCCACCTCCACTCCGGTGATGGACCGAGCCCCGTGGCCGGTGATCATCACGTTGGACTGGCTCTCAAGCGGAATCTTGTATTCCACGCCCACCAAGATTGGGTAGGCGCCGATTTGCCGGCCAAAGGTGATGCCGGCTTTGCCGTGAACTCCCGGGGTACGGTGCAGTTCAGTTTCGTGAACAGGCAGGCGGGTTCGTCCGTCATGGGACTCCCAGTGAACGTCGCGGATGACGTGACCCAACGGGAACAATTCTTCGAGGAGGGGCTTGTCGATTTCGTCTCGGCACGCCGTCTTGAAGGCCGTGAAGGCCTCGGTCGGAATTGCTTGAAAGCCTTCACCTTCCACCTGTCGGATGTTGATGCGACGAAGCAGCAAGCCTTCGCTGCGGATGTCACGAAGCAGGGCCATGTTCATGCCGTAGGTGGCTTCTGTTTCCCCGTTGAGGCCGGCGATGAAGTTCAGTCCAGGCAACAGTTTGGGCAGGCCTCGCTCGCCCCGTACTTTGCCGTATTTGTTGATGAGGCGAATCGCCGTTTTCAGTTGCGCTGGGTCGCAGTTGAGCCAGTTGGCTTCGTGAACGCTCGGGTCGGCCGATTCCAAACCGAAGGAGAGCACGGCGCCATCGGAAAGCGTCTCGACGAGCGTCTTCGTAATCGCTTCGGAGGGTTCGAGGTTCTCAGCGATGATGGACGGGTTGCCGTTGTCGGTGTGAAGGATACCGAGCCGCTCGTCTTCTCGCAGGCCGTGGAGGAGTCTGGCAATGGGTTCGGGGTTTGGCACGGGGTATTCCAGTTCACGCACGCCCTCGGCCATGTAGGTGTAGGTGTCGGTCATGCCCCCGAGGCGGACGTGGTGCACACCGGCATCGTGGGCGAGGCGAACCTCCTCGATGATGTCCTCAGGCGTCCGCCAAATCGGGACGCCTTTCTTGGGTTCGATGCAGAATTTGCACCCGCGTTTGTAGCGCACGCAGCCCTGGTAGACTTCCACTTCGTAGGTCAACGGCCCGGGCTGGGTTTCGCTGCCGAGGTCGGGATGGTCGCTCACGGCCTTGCTCAAAGCACCGGCTTGCGCCCATGCCGTCCACTGCTCGGCCGTCCGGCGTTGATGTTTCCATTCGCCCCTTTCGAGGAAGTGGTGAAGCGTGGCGTCCGTGTCCTGAACGGCGAGGAAGAGGTTGGGCCGAAGCGGCGTCCAGCCCTGTTGCTTCCACCCGCGAATGGCCCATCCACCCAACAAGGCGGGCAGGCCAACAGGCAAGTCGCGAAGCAAGTGTTGTGTTTCGTTCAGTGAAATGGGGGTGCCCCGCAAGTATTTCCCTGGCACCACGGCTCCAGCGACGCACACGACACCCAAACTTCGTCCAAGCAAGGCACGGACGTGTGCCGGGTCGTTTTTCTTCCATTGCCGCCACTGGTCCACGGTCACGTAACGGTACGGCAGATTGGCGTTTTCCAGCACGCCGCAGACGTAACGAACATGGAAGCCAACGTAAGGCGGAACGCCAAAGGCCGCTGGCTCGTCTTCGTAGCCGTCCAAGACCAACCATGCAGGGTCGCTGGACTCAACCATGCTTCAAGCCGGAGGGGCGACGCCTTCAATCCTTCTTGTTGCGAGGGCGTCGGCGTCGCTTCTTACCGCCTTCACCTTCTTCACGGAGTGCTTGCAATTCACGGGCGGATTTGCCATCGGTCTCGCCGCCTCGGTTGCCGCCACGACCACCGCTCCGACCGCCGCCACCGCCTTTGCCGCCCTTGGCATTGGCGATGTCGACCTTGATCTTTCGTCCGTCAACTTCGGTTTGGTTAAGCGCCGCCACGACGGCTTCGCCCTTGTCTTTTTCAGCGATGAACACGAAGCCAAAGCCCTTGGCTTTCCCACCCGGTCCCGTGGCCAAAACGACCTCGTTCACGGTGGCGTGGGCCGCCACCATCGTCTGGAGTTGCTCGGCTGTCGCAGAGAACGGCAGGTTGCCGATGTAGAGTTTCAAACCTTGAGGGTCCTTCTTTTTCCGGTCGTTCTTTTTGTCGTCGTCCGCATCGCGAACACCGATGCGGCGGCCGTTAATGCGGTGGCCATCCAGCGCTTTGATGGCTGCATCGGCCATGGTTTTCTCGGCGTAGGTCACGAAGCCGAAGCCTCGGTTTACACCGGCATCATCGGTCAGGACGATGCAATCGGTCATGTCGCCGTGGCTTTTGAACAAGTCCCGCAGTTCCTCGGTCCCAACTTCACGGGGCAGGCCGCCAACGAAGAGGCGGGTTCCGGGAGCAGCGCGTTGTTGGCGTCCTCGGCCACCGCCGGACTCGCCTTCAAATCGGAAGTAACTGCGCTCGCGACCGTCCTCACGAACATCGGCAGCAATGAAGGTGGCACGCCCGGCGGGCCCTTTGGCGAACATGGCTTCAGCGGCAGCGCCCCACCGTTTGCCCGCATTGTTCAAGGCGCTTGCACCTTGGTCAAGATTGGCCCATCCGGCACCGTAGTTGTCGGCGAGCGCTCGGTAGGCTTGGTGACCGCAGGTCGGGCACTTCACGTTCCAGTCTCCGTCGAGTTCGGGTTGAAGGGTGTCGCCGCACGGTGGGCAAAGGGCGTGAAGAACGCCACAATCGTTTCGTTCTCGGAAATCAAGACGCACCACGGGGTGAACTTCCTTGACGAGGGCTCGGCAAACGTCCCGGCGGCGCAAGGCGTCCGAGGTCTGATGCATGAAACGGTCAACGAGACCCGTGACAAAGAACTGGCCGTAGAGGTGTTGAGGTTGGAGCGAGCCAGGTTTGCCCTCAATGCAGGTGAGCATCGCTTCCCCGTGCTTCTCGTTGAGTTTGACGACCTCGCACAAGACCGTGTCGCCCACGGCCGGCTCCACAACGGTGTTGGATGCCGAGACGCTGATGGTGCCGTTGTTCACATGGACGAAGCCGACCACGGTCGAAACGATGTTTCCTGATGCGATGGCCGTCCCTTCGCCGTTCTCGTGTTCACCCTCTTGGGCGATGATGCTTCCTGGGGTGACGAGGCTCGCCGTCATGTTCTTCCTTCCATGTGCAGGCATGGCCCGAGATGGGTCGCACACCGTTCGCTAATCCGTGGGGAGGGTTCACTCCTTTTGAACCCCCCTTACGCTTTCTCAATCCTCGTGAACCGGTATTCGTGCATCGCCCGGGCGATGGAGGCGCCGACACCGGACTTCCGTGCTTCCGGTTCGTTGGGCATGATGCGAATAGGCGGCGGGTAGCCGGAAGTCCGTTCTCAAGACGTCTTCGCTGTCCCAGCCAAGATCGGCCGCCACGCCTTCGATGTGCGTGGCCTTGTCGCTGTGAAGAAGATGCACGACGTTTGCGCCGCTTGAAAGGGCGGTGAGGAGAAAGGGGCGGTCCGCTTTGGCTCGCTGCACGCCCCACGGTGGATTCATGACCACCACATCGAGTTCATCCATCGCCAAGGCTTCACCGCTGACGGTCGTGGCGTGGACCGTGCTTCGCATCGAAAGGTCCTCGTCGAGCCTTTCAAGATTGGAGGAAAGCACCTCCAGCACGTCCTCGTCGCACTCAACGAAATGGACGTGCTTTGCCCCAAGCATCAAACAAGCGATGCCGAGGATGCCGTTGCCCGCCCCGAGGTCGGCCACCACGGCGCCTTCTAAACCGTCCAATTCGTCCACGGCCAGCATCCAGTAGGCTGCAAGGTCGCCCTCGGTTGCGTATTGTTCCAAACCGACGTTTCCGCAGGGGTGGGGAAGGAGTCGAGAAAGCGCTATCGCCAGATGCTTCGGCCGCATGCCCTCACCAGCGACGCTGCTGATAGGGGTTGCCGCCTTGTTGCTGCTGTTGCTGCATTTGCAAGCGCAGGGCGTGGATTTGTTGTGCCTCCATTCGCAACCTCTGGAGCAAAGGCTCGCCAGGTTGTTGGTTGCCGCAGAAGCGACAAAAGCGGGTGCCGTCAGGGTGTTGTTGGCCGCAGTTGACGCAGAATCCCATGGTGTTCCCTCATGTTTGTGATGATGCTGTTTGATTTGAACCTTCTCAGCCCATGGCGGTCATTTGCAAGAGGATGGGCCAGGTTTCCACCCCTTCGGCGATGGCCCGCTCGTTGAGGTCTTCCCACCGAGGGTCGTCCATGAAGGCCGAGGGTTCAACCCCTGCGTCGATGAGCTCTTGGAAGAAGCCACGAAGTTCAACCTCCATTTCCGACAGCTCGGGTTCGGGGTCCTCCTCAACATCGGGCAACCCCACGTTTCCGTCCGTCGTCGCCTCCTCGCTCGGCGAGGTGAGGGGCTCGGCAACGTCTGCTTCCTCGCCCCCCGTCTCGACTTCATCACTCGGCAAAGGAACGGGAACGGGTTCGGATGACGGCTCGGACGGTGCGCTGGAAGGCGGCAAGGGGACGGTTTCTACCTCGCTCGCCGTCTCGTGCGGGGGGGTGGACTCCTCCACAGCAGCAGGTTCGGGTTCAGACTGGGGGGGTGGTGCGGGGGCCTCGGGCTCAGGAGCGGGAGCCGGTGGTGCAGGTTCGGGTTCGGGTACAGGCACCGGTTTTTCCAAACGACCCACGCCCAAGACCTCGGCTTGCTGACGCGCCATCTCGGCAGCGGCTCGCCTCGGCAGGCTCACAAAGCACTTTCCAGGGAGCGAATCGGGTGGGAAAGGGAGAAAGTACCGCTCCAAGGGCGGGAGGGACGGGTGACGGAAACACAACGTTTGGACCGCCTCAAACGGGCGCTGCGTAGGCAGGCCGACGGCGAACGGTGTTGAAGCGAGTTCGATGGAATTGCGCAACCACCCCTCGTTGTTGACAAGGTGTTGCAGCCACAGTCCCATGTCCGCAGTGGCAATGTCCACGAATTGGAACGAAGCGGCTCGTGGGTCAAAGCCTTGCTCTTCAAGCAAGTAAGCCTCGGCTCGAGGGCGGTGGAACACCGTCATGACCGGCTGGCCGTGTTCGACCATGTCGCCGTGCAGTTCCATCATCTTCCGCTCCTTGCGTGGGCACAGCAGAAGAATCGTCATTCGTGTGGCGTGTGGGTCCCAAATTTCTCCCCAGCGTTCCGCCGCTTCAACGGTCAGCTGACCGATGGTCATGTCGGGAATCATGGCGGTTAGTCCCATGGCGGCACCGAATCGCAGGAGGTGGTCCCAACCTTTTACCCTGCGGGTGAGCCGCTCACCCTTCCAGCACATCCATCGCACGGGCAAGTTCGGCGAGGTAGACCACGCCGCCCGCCGCACCCCGTAGCGTGTTGTGGGAGTAGGCCTCGAACCGGACTTCATGGGGCCCTGTGCAGGCGAGGTTTCCGACGACCACCGCCATTCCTGCTTTCAGGTCGGTGCTTGGGTCGGCATAGGGACCGAGATGAACCCCGTCGGCAAAGAGGTGGGCTTCGGGGTCAATACGGTCGACGAGCATCAAGGGTTTGGCGGGGGCGCTGGGCAGGGTGCGGCAGCGTTCATCACCCGACCACGCTTCAAGACAGGCCCTCAGGGTCTCAGGATGAACGGGTTCCCGCGTTTGGACGGTGACGAAGACGTGGTGACCGTCCCGGCGCAGAACACGAGCGCACTTGACATCAGCCGCCCCTTCCCAAGCCATCACGTGACGAAGCTCAGCCTCGGTTTTCTCGGCTTCACCGGGAATCGTTGGGTCTACTTTACCTGCTGCAAGGGCCGCTTCAAGGTAGGGCTGGCCCCCTCCGGACAAGCCTTGTTCGCTTCGCATCGTGTAACTTTCAACCCCAAACCGTTCGTGCAGAGCAGCCAGAGGAAGCACCAGAGGCAACAGCGTGCAATTGGTAGCGCAGGCGTGGCGAAGCGGCTCTGGGCTGTGATCGGCCAAGGCATCGGGGTTGAGTTCAGGAACGACCAGCGGCACCCGAGGGTCTCGGCGGTAAGCACTTGCATTGGAAAAAACAGCGATGCCTTGGGCTGCCCACAACGGTTCCAGCCGACGTGCCTCCTCCGTGGGAAGGGCTGAAAAGGCGATACGTACACCGTTGTTGACAAGTTCTTCGATGGTCTTCGCGTCTTCAATGTCCTCGACCTTGAACCCGGGCAAAGCGGGACGGGGCTCTTGCAAAACCCACGGAACTTCGTCCAAGGATTGGCCTGAAAACCGCCGGGAACCCGCCACAGCGGCGAGGGAAAACCAAGGGTGGTGAAGGAGACGTTGTTGCAAGCGTTGGGCCACCAAGCCGCCGGCTCCGAGAACAACGGTCTTCATGCGCTCCATGTGTTGCTCACTCCGAGTTTGGATTTGGTGTCTGTTCTCCGACTACAACAGCGGTTGGGGTAGAAACCGCCGGGTGATGAGTTTTCGCAAAATGTTCCAGCCGTCAGCTGTTGAACCGAGTTTTGCTTCTCCTAAGCGAGGTCTGTAGGAAATGGGCCGGTAGGTGAAGGCGATGCCACGGTGGACCATGCTCGCATACATTTCAGCCTCGATTTCAAACGAGACGCTGTTGAGCATCATCCGTTCAATGGCGTCTCGGCTGAATGCCCAATACCCCGAACAGACGTCATGAGTGGCGGTGCCGTACAGGCCCGAGGCCAGCCAGGTCAGCAGGTGGTTGCCGATGTAGTTGAGGCGACTCATCGAGTGGGGGGCCATCTCGCCACGCAATCGGTCGCCGATCACGACGCCATCCTGTTTGAGCGGTTTCAACAGACGGAGCATCTCTTCGGGGGCGTAGGTCCCGTCCGCATCCAACATCACCACGACTTCACTTCCCATGGCCAGAGCCTCACGAAATCCGTAACGGATGGCGCTTCCTTTGCCCGTGCCCTCCTGAGGAAGGAACCGAGCCTCAAAGGCGGCAGCCACGTCTTCGGTTTGGTCGGTGCTGTTCCCGTCGATCACCAAGACCTCGGTTTCGTAACCCTCCGCCTCCAACGAAGCGTACGGAATGCGCTCCAGCACCCAGCGAAGCCCCTCGGCTTCGTTGAGCACGGGGAGGAGCACGACCAAGCGCTTCATGCCGTGCGGTCAGGGTGCTCTCACATGGTATTTGCTCAAACCTTCATTCACGCCATTCCAACCACTGAAATTTGATGCCGGTCTGGTCCAAAAGAACCGTGTCTCGGCCCGACAGTCCCAACGGATTCACCCATCGGGATGGCTCCTCGCTCTTCCACGAAACGGAGAGGGTGTCAAGGGCGGTGGTGGCGTTTAATTCGAAGCATGTCTGGTGGTAGCCTGCCGTGCTTTGAAGGGCGTGAAACGGTCGCTCAAGGCCGCTTGTTGCGTTGACGTAAATGGCGGACGGCTGACCGATGACCTCGTACATCAAGCACACTTCGGCGTACCCGGTGGGCGGTTGGAGACTCAGGTCGGTGGGGGTGCCTTCTGGCAGGAAAGGTCGGTCGTTCCCAAGGTTGAGTGGGTCTCGGAATTTATGGTCTCGCCACGGGTCAAGGCGGGCGGTGCAGTCCTTGCAATCGGCCTCGTCAAGACCGGTCAGCAACGGGGTTTTGCCGTCGCCATTTGGCCGAAGTTCCCACAGCGTCGCTCCGTCGACGCTGAGGATTGAATCCCAATACGGCGATTTCGCCAAGGTCCATTGGACCGTGCCGAGCGGTGAGGAAAGAGCATGCAGCATTCCTTTTTCGAGGAAGTAACTGGTGTTATCGCTGTAGACTGCTCGGGTGGCGGCGTTTTGTTCGCTTTCGGAAAGATGCACAAGGCCGAGGGTCGGTATGGATGTGGTCGCCATGGTGCTTGGACGGTTCCAAACATAACCCCAATGCATGTTTTCGGTGTAAACAGAGCCTTCAATGCCCGTTAACGCCTCCCGAAGGGCGAGGTCACCTGGGGACACGGCGAGCAATTCGTCGTGTTCAGCGAGTTGGACGGCGACGGCAGCAGCGACAACAGCACCGAAGACCATGACGCCAGTCAGCGACCATGCGACCACTTTCGGCATCGCCCCCCACTTCATCCCGCCTTCATCGAGACTCGACGTCAACTCGGTGGTCGGTGACCACCAAAGCGCTACCAAGACGGCCAACGGCACGTGGAATGCATGGAGAGCCATGGAGTAAAGGGTGTAGGAAAGCAACGAGAGGACGGGTACATGTTGAAGCCCCTCAACAACGTGAACCAAACTCAGCAACCAAAGCAAGGCAAACCAGGTCGTAGCGATGCGTCCCTCAAGCGTGTGCCTGAGGGCAAACGCTGCGAAACAAGCGACGGCCAGCAACGGAGCGTTGTACACCAACATCGGCCGCCCGCCCTGCCAACCGTATTCGGAAAAGACCGCTTCCTCGAACAGGCGCGGTGCGATCACGACGAGCGCTACGGCAAAACCGATCGTGATGAATGCAGAGGCAAGGTACGCCACCTTTCGTGCCCAAGCGCGTTGGGTTTCGTCTTCCAAACTCACGCCGTGAAGAACGTGACTCAACAAGAGAAGAGCGAGGTAAATCGCACCTGTTGGATGGATGAGGGCCACACACCACAACGCCAAACCGACGCCAACCGTGTGATAGCGCTGGCGTTGATCTGCCGGTCGAAACAACGTCAACACGCCCACGACCATGCCGAGTTGACTGGCGACGCTCGGGTATCCGGAGTCGAAGGTTTTCGCGAAGAGCCCCAGGCCCAAACCCATCGCAAGCATCGCCTGCCCTCCAGCGCCGTGGCGGTCCAACGCCCCCATCATACCGAGCAACACGGCAAAGAGCGTCCAGTGGCCCAATCGGTACACTGCCACGCCAGCATCCATGTTGAGGGTGGCCGCCGACCAAGCTGCCAACGACGGGAAGGCAGGCGGGTAGGTCCAAAAGCCGGTGTTGGTGCCCGAAAGCACCAGTTCACCTTCCAGCACGACCTGTTGAGTGAGCATGGCGAAGCCTATCCAATCCACCCCGAACGGGAAGGCTTGGAGGGCTGGACTCAACAACGCCAGCAGCGCAACAGCGAATCCAACCACGAGCAACGGGACGTTCCGTTCTTGCTGAAATTTCAGTTGGATTTCGGCCTCCTTGCTCAGCGTGGTTTCGACGGCGTCTTCGGCAACTTCGCCGTGCATGGCCGCTTCAAGCCGCTGCCAGTGGCTTCGTTGAGCGACCACTTCGTGACGTGAGGTCACCGTTCGGTAGGCCACGGCGTTCAGAGCGACCACGGCCAGCCACATCAGCGTGAGCGACCACACGTCCAACAACAACAGCGTGCCGCTTATCCCGTACAGCAACAACAAGCCCAAAGAAGGGGCCAAAAGCGCCTTGCGCACCCGGTCGCTGCTCCCGTCCAAAACAGCGGCAAGCGCCCACCCCGGCAACCCGCTCGCCACCAAGACGACCACGATGCTCCCGAGCATGGTCAACGGGTGCGACAGCCATGCCTTGAGGGTTCGCCGAAACCTCAAGTAGATTCGGCGCTCAGCCTCGTCCATGGGTCAATTCGGGACCTCTCCTTTCCACCCTACGGTGGTTTTTGACGGTCCCTATTGGGTGCACGATTTCACCCAACCCCAAGCCGAAGGATGGGAAGCACCGTTTGTGTATTCCGTCGGCCGTTACGATGAGCATCGTCCTGCGATGTACACCACGGCGCTCTTCGAGGGGGTGCGTGACCATCACGTTGGTTTGGATTTGGGAGCACCGGCAGGCACCCCCGTTTACGCGTTTGGTCCGGGTGAAGTTTTTGCTGTGACCATCAACGACGACGAAGGCTCCTACGGCCCCACCCTCATCACCCACCACCGGCTCGCCCTCCCCACCAGCGTTGGCGATGCACCTTCAACCGACGTGACCGAGTTTTGGGTGCTCTACGGTCACTTGAGTTGGGACAGCATCTCGCTCTGGACGGCCGGTGAAGCCTTCGAGGCAGGGGCGGTCTTGGCTCGGTTGGGTGAGGAAACGGAAAACGGAGGCTGGCCTCCGCATGTTCACGTCCAGATGTCGCTTTCAGCCCCGGTCGGCGGTGACTTGCCAGGTGTTGTTGCCGCCGAGGACCGTCTCATTGCACTTACGGCTTACCCTGACCCGCGCTTGATTTGCGGCCCCCTCTACTGAACCGACTGAAGATGCGCTTTCAGCGCGTCGATGGGGGCGATGGCGGAAGGGTCCTTGCCGTGAAGCAAGGCCAAGGTGGTGGACAACCAGTCCATCACCAAGCAGTGGTAAAGCAAACTTTCCATGAGCGACGTGCCTTCGCCGGCGAGGTTCCATGCGTGTTCGGTGGTGGCGTGTGCGACCATCCAATCCAATCGCTGCGAAACCCTTGGATGCACGCCGGGCCACGTCAGGACCAACAAGGCATGTTCAGAGGCCGTCTCATCACCGTTGGGACCGATGCCACCCCAAGCAACACTCTCGTTGTGGTTCATTTCCGGCAGAACGCCCACGCGAACAAAGCGTGCGGCGTTTTCGTTCATCTGGTTCTTGAAACGGTTCAGTGCAGGTGCCAGTTCGGTTGGGCCAAGAACGGCCAGGGGGCGATCGACCAAACCGGCAGCGAGCAAGGCGATATCGCCTTCAGGATGGCGAAGAACATCGAAGTGTTCGCCGTTGGCTTCCAAACGGTCGAGCATTGCCGCTCGTTGAGTTGGTTGCACGGGAGGGAGCAAACCCAACGCCTCCAAACAGGCGACCTGCCGCGAAAAAAGGTGGCCAAAAGCCGTCCGAGGCGGTTGTCCGCCAACGCTTGGAATCAAGTAGCATCGCTCGTGAAGTTCGGGCAACCCAGCGAGTTCTCCCCCCGTAGCGATGACGATGGCCGTCGCACCTTGGGCCAACGCTGCATGGGTTGCGGTGACCGTTTCCTCGGTGTTTCCGCTGTGGCTGGTCGCCAGCACCAACCAGGTGCCATCAAACCATGAGGGAAGCGTGTAGTCCCGATGGACGATGATCGGACAACCGCCCCCATGAGCCGACAGCGTCGACAAAAAATCACCGCCCGCTGCGCTGCCGCCCATCCCGAGGCAGAGAACACCGCTCCACGGGGCGCGACGCAGTTCATCCAACCACGGAAATCGGGAGGGGTTAACGGCTGAAAAACCGCTGCGAAGGTCGGGGACCATGTTCCGCACGAACCCGATGATGTTTTGCTCGTCAAGACGATGGGCGAGGTCGACCAGCGTCAACGTTGTTTCTTCGGGATTTTCGGTCATCACGAGCCCTCCTTCTCCTTGGGTGAATCCACGGCAAGGTGAGGCAATGCAAGCCAAGCGTCGTCGTGGCGAATGAGGATACCTTGTCGTCCTGCGACGTGTTCGTAAGGCAAGCGAACCGAGGCCATGGCCCAAGTGTTCGGGTCAAGGAATTCGCCGACGGAACTGTCCTCGGTGATGAAATCAACCTCCAGAGCGTTCTTCCGCTGGGCCACCACATTGGCGGATTCGAGGTCGCGCCAGGTGGCTCCCGTTCGCTCACGACGGTCGACGCGTTCCATAATCGCCCCGTCTTTGGTCCATGCAGAAGGCCGCCAGAGATGGTGACGCCATTGGACCACATCGCCAACCTCGTACCCCGGTTTGCGGTAGAGGAGTGTCAAGCGCGTGACATCAACGCCGTCCTTCCGGCCAACGGTGGAGTTGGTTTCAACGACCATGCCGCCGTATTCGGTCACCAAATGGCGCCCCCATGCCCGAGCCAGACCTTTGCTCCCCAGCACCACATCGTAGCCGCCTGTGACCGGTCCTTCGGTGGTGATGAAGAACATCGGGTCGTCCGATAGTTTGTCCAGCACGTCGTCCAGCGTCGCTCTGAGGCGCTGAAATTCTTCCTCGCTTAGGCGGCGAGCCGTAGAACGCAGTTGGACGGTGGCCTCAAAATAATTGCCCGCACGGCGGGTGCAGGTCAGGCACACCCCGTTGGCCATTCGGGCGCGCATGGTGTGCTCTTCTTGGAACAGGAGGTTCTCGATGACCCCTTCCAATTGGATATGAAGAAGGGTGTGGCGGTCCGATACTTTGACCGGCTCCATGGCGAGTTGAATGTCCTCCGCACGTTCGTGAACAACGAGGTTCCGGTGGAGGAGTTCGTCCCACACGTTCTCTTCGGTGGTGTCTTCCCATTTTCCGTCTATTTCCACAATGCCGCAGCGGGCACAACGAACCCATGGAACGTTCTCTGGAACTCGGGCCAACACCGTTCGTGCTCGGAGGCAGGTTTCGCACATCCGGTCGCCGTAAAGCGGAGGGTCTGCACCGCAGACCAAGCAAAACTCTCCGCCGAGATGTGCAGACATGCGCCTCGGTTCACGGTGTTTGCCTCAGCCCTTTGAAGGTGTGCGCCTCAAGGAGCCGTTGCCTCGTCGTTTGGGGCGACGTCGGTCGCAGCCGAGGCGTTGACCGATTCAAGGGCGGCCATCCGTTCTTCCAAGCGTTGCGAGCGCCGCACGACGGTGTAGGTCCACAAAGAAATCGCTACCAGCATGCCAAAGTAGGCGACGGCCAAGTAACCCATGCCTTCCATTCAAACCACCCGGTCTGTTTTCGCCTGCAGCCTTTGCAGTTTTTGCTCCAAAAGCGTCAAGCGCATGGAGGCCATCATGTGGCCGACGATGAGAACGGTGAAGGAAACGGCTGAAAAGAGCAGCACAAGACCCATGTCGCCGTTGATGGAGCCGCCGTCGTCGGTGCCCACCACCGGCCCAGGGTGGCGGATCGTCCAGATACGAGTGGCGATGTAAGTCAAGGGAACAAGAACGAAGCCGTAGAGGCCGAAGGCAGCAAACGTGTCCCGCGTTTCGACACCGTCGGGTTGGCTGTTGCGGCCAAGGACCACGTAAATGGCCAGCAGGGTGAGCAATCCGAAGGTGTTCAGGCGAACGTCGGTCCAGTCCCACGGCGTCCCCCATTCGGCAGCGCCCCAAACACAACCGGACCATACGGTCATCAAGCCCGTCGCAAGGCCGGCTTCCGAGCCGGCGACATGAAGGCGCCACATCCGTTCTGAGCGCTTGAACAGCCAGCCAGCAGAACCGATAAAGAGTGCACCAAAAGCGATGAACGCCGCCCAAGCTGCGGGGACGTGCCAGTAGAAGATTCGCTGAGCAGCAGGGGATTCAAAGGCGTCAATGGACACGCTTGGGGCCCAGAGCAACGCCAGCAGCATCGAAGTGGTGATGCCCGCAAAGCCAGCGAACAGCACGACGCCAGCCGACTTCATGAAGAGGGGTCAAAAACCTCCTCCTTGAAGTTGATGTTTTCACCTTGTCAACCAATCGACGAGCACAGCGTAGGGAAGAATCAGCACCGGCGTGAGCAGACCGACCATGGCGGCATGTGGCCTAGCAAGGCGGGTGGTGGCCAGTTGCATCAGGCGAACAGCATGCCACACGGCGAAACAAACGGCAGCGCCAACGAGGACGTGAAGGGTGTTGAAGGGAAGTTGGAATCCGACCGAGGCTCCCGCAGTGACGGCTGCGCCGATGAGCAAAGGCATCCACCCTGCGTGCGGCACGCCTCCTCCGACGGCCGTCCACCACGACGATGCACGCTCTTCTCTCATGGCCGCCACCAAGGGTTCGCCGCACAACCCTGCTGCAAAGGCCGGGGCCAACAGGAACCCAAGTCGCTGAAGCGGGGTGAGGTCTAAAATGAACTCGCCCAAGGCGAGCAGGAGGCCCAAGGTGAGCAATGCTGCCATGCCGTTGGTGTTGAGCCAGAGCATGGTCTGACGGTGTGTTTTGATGCCAAAGGCGGAGGGTGTGACTCGGCGAGCCGTTGCGGCGGGGGTGGCGATATCGGCCTCGTCAAGGGGAACTCCACGTGGCTCAGTGGTGCCCTTCGCAACGGCGTGCACGTGCGTGGCTTGCTCGAGCAAGCGTTCGTCGTGGGTTGCCAACACCACTCCATGACCTCGCTGGCGGAGGACCGATATCCATCTGCAGAGGACCTTCACGGCGTCGTCGTCCAAGCCCGTGGACGGTTCATCGAGCAGCACAAGGCATGCTTCGTTGCTCGCAAACGCTGGCAGAAGGGCGGAAAGAACCGATATTTTGCGAACCTGGCCTTGGGAGAGGTGCGCAACGAGGTCCTTGCGGCGGTGCTTGAGGTTGAAGGCTTCGAGGAAAGGAGCCACATCGACGGAAAAGCCCGCCATGCTGCAGGCCAACAGGAGATGGTCTTCCACCACTTCGCTGCCGAGAACCCCGTTTTTCTGCAAGGTGAGTCCAACGGTGACCGGGCTTTGACGCCGTCGCCCTTCATGGTCAATCACCGGTGTTGAACCGTGCAAGACCTTGCCTTGTTCAAGGGGCAACAACCCCGCTGCGACCTCGAGCACGGTTGATTTTCCAGAGCCGTTTGAACCGGTCAGAGCGATGCACTGGCCGCCCTTGACGGTGAGGTTGTGGTCGCGGAGAACCACGCCCATTCCGCGCCGCACTTCAACCTCTTCGAGGCTCAGCAGTGCAGGCATGCCCTGTCGACCCCGCCAACGGGCATGAACCCTCCTGTTTGCAAAGTGGTGTTCCATAACTCCAAAGAGGGCCGGGTGAATCAGGCCTCATGGAGTTCGCCATGTCGCTGTTTGGAACGGCGGAATGGGCGGTTCTCTGCCTTTGGTTTGCGGCGGTGTCTGCCCCCCTTCTGTACGCTGTTCGCAGCCGCACCTCCATCGCCATGGGCGTCACGGTGAGCGTTCTGCTCGGATCGGTTGTGCAGGTTCTCTGGTCGCTTCTCGCGTCTTGGGAAGCGGTGTCGTATTGGGTGTGGAGCGATTTTGTGTTGGTCCCTGCACGAACGGGAGACCCCTGGTTCTGGCACACGTTGTTTTCTGCAGGCTTCCTCCACAGCCAAGGCGATCTGATGCATGTCCTCGGCAACGTCGTCATCCTGGCCCTTGTCGGTGTGCCGTTGGAACAACGCCTTGGTCGCCGGAGGTTTGCGGCCGTGTACCTCGTTGGTCTGGCCGGAGGTTCGCTCGGTTGGGTGGCGTTTAATGCCGATTCGTGGCGACCTGCTTTGGGGGCCTCCGGGGCGGCCTTCGGCTTGTTGGGTGCTTATTTGGCGGGTTGGCCAAAGGACGAAATTCCCTTCCCACTCCTGCTGATTCGTCCTTGGCCCGTCGTCCTCATTGCGCTGCTGTACTTTGGTTTGGAACTTGTTCGAGCACTGGCCACCATGGAATCGGGGGTTTCAAGTGGCGTGGCTCACATGGCGCACATCGGTGGCTTCATCGCAGCCTATGCCGTCCTCCCTTGGGTGGCCAAAGGGGGCCCGGTGGAACTCGGCGTTCTCGACGGCGGACCAAGTCAAGGGGACGCCCACGCTGCACAACGCCGTCGCCTCAAAGCAAACATGGTCGACCTCCGCTCCGTTGAGGACCCGTGGACGGCGCAAGGTGTCCCGATTCCCAAACATCTTCGCGAGCCGCTCAAGAACCTCCTCCAAGCCAGCGACGAGCCCGAAACACGGGCCGCATGGATGGAACACCTTGCCAACGCCGGCACCTGCCCTTCCTGCACGGCGCCCTTGGGTTTGGTCGAGCGGTCAAGTGGACCTCATCTTCAATGTTCAAGCGACCCGTCCCACCTTGAATGGCCGAGTC